>JACMQE010000302.1 GCA_014377145.1 Glaciimonas sp.
TAAAGCGTGAGTAGCGCCCTTAGTATAAATGCACTATTAACGAATAGCGTCGTATGGCCTCTCTCTCCAACCGTCTTACATCGCCCCGCTCTGGTTACCGGGCGGTCATCTGCAAAATATTTATCCCTCGACTTGCATGAGCAAGCCCGTGGTTGTCTATCGCCGCGAGCGCTGGAATACGCCGGATGGCGATTTCATTGATATCTATTTTGTCGACGGTCAGCGCGGTAAGCCCATGGTATTCATGTTTCACGGACTGGAGGGATCGTCCGACAGCCATTATTCACGCGCACTGATGGCGCATGCCGTTGTACCAACGCTAGTACTCAATGCCAGGAACGACCCGTTTCTTCCATACCGTCATTTACCACGCATTGCAGCCGCCTGCGTGACTACTATCTGCCTAAAATAAATTCAGACAAGTGAAACTTTGAGCAACCAATCGCAGACCAACCACATCAAGTATTGCATCAAGATGGATGACATCGTCAAAAAAGCAATGAAAAATGGCCCAATGTGCCAGCTTGCTTCGGATGGCTAGCGCTGGATGCACGCGGTGCATGGCGTATGCGGGATGAAGAAACCCAGCGCTATGACTCGCCAGGCAACAAGATCATGCACACGGCTTTGTGCGCCTTCATTAACCGCAATTACAATGTTGACGCACAAGGTCGGGGATGTTTTCAAAATGGACCACAATGCGTATATGTTGATTTGGCACTAACACCGTATATCGCCCATACTGATCCTGTGCTTGGCATAGCCTTACAGACCGGCGAAGTGTTAAGCGCTGTCGATAACGTCCTGCTGACCGAGCAAGGACAGCCGCTATTCGTCGCAGGAAACAAAGTAGCCGGGCTTGATGATCGCGACATCGCAGAATGGATGACCAGCTTACGTATCGATGGTCAAGCCGTTACCGACAAACATCTGCTGAAATGGCTAGCGTCTCCTAAAAATGGAAATATGCTGACGTGGAAATATAAAGGAAATACGCTGACCGTTGCGCGCACAAAAACAGATGCGCTGCTGGTTAAATTCAAATTTGAACAACGTCCTCGGCAAGCTAAATAAAGGCTAAAGAACGGATAAGGAGGATTGGGATCGAGCAAGTAAAAGCTAAGAATAGAAAAACGGCCTACACACATACCGCAGAAATTTCAGCGATCTTTAACATCCGACTGCCCATTTTCCCAGCGCTCCTTTAACTCTCGCTCCCGAGCGTCGTCGCCATACCTGCCGAGTCAAGTCTAGTATTGGCCGATCTTGAAATTGACATTAAGTTAGCTGCGGATCAATCGTGTGATGCATTAAAGTTGATTGCCATCGCACTCGATCAGTTTCCGCTATCGCGTAGTATGGCGTACCAACACGCAAATGCATTTATCACTAACAAAAATTGGATCAAGCGCTTATTCAGCTGGACATTGCCCGCAAGGCCCCCATCCGCAATCCTATGGACAAGCGTGCTTGACGCTCGCCTCATTTAAAAGACGTTCTGCTTTATCGTAGTCTGGTTGTTTCAACGCGATAAATGCCATGCCGTATGTATTGGCGAAAGTCGTATTGGCAACAATCTGCGGCATGATGTGTAACCTAAGTTGATTTTCAAAGATTAAGCAGCGATTCACGTATTGCAAAAAAGAAAAAAGCAAATTTTGCTTCACCCCTTACCGCAGTTCTAGCCAGCACTAATGTGCTAACAAAATTATTCAGATATTCCAACATTAGACCATCTTTTAAATATTTGAGATCGCGACGAATATCCCGCATTGTCCCTCCCCCCTGCGCTCCATTGAAGGCGACAAAACAGTACGGTCTGCGTCACCAAGCACCGGAAAATTTTGTACAAAGACAAATGTTAGCAACAATACTATCGGCATGCCGCAGCAAGCGGAGAGCAGCGCCCCACAGAATATCTGCCTTAAGCGCGGAAATAGAAACAATGAATAACACATGGCATGGCTTGGGGGAAAAATGATCGGAAAGGCCCGAAATGAGCAAAAATACAAAAACACGATGCTATGATACCAACAGATAATATTTGTTCCTTGCTAAGCGGACCAAGCGATAAAATCGCATTACTTGCATTACATTAGGCACTAATATCAAGCACCATTGACTAACCCGACGTCAAGCAACCGCGGCACCGCAAAAATCTTTGATATTTCTTTTTAATATTTTCATATTTTAATATTGAATATTTACAAGATTATCGTTAATCGAAAATGTCGTTACCCCGTTCAAACCATCCCATGACCAACAAAACTCCAGCAACATCCCCTCTCACACATTTTGACCATACCGGTCAGGCGCAGATGGTGAATGTGGGCGCAAAACAAGACACGCACCGCATCGCCGTCGCCAGCGGAACTATTCGTATGCAACCAGAAACGCTCATACTTATCACCTCAGGCAAAACCAAAAAAGGCGACGTGTTAAGTATTGCCCGTATCGCCGCCATCATGGCAACCAAACGTACCAGCGACCTTATTCCGCTGTGCCATCCACTGGCACTGACAAGAGTCAAAGTCGATTTTTCTATTAATCTGCCTCACTCTACCATCAGCTGCACTGCACAGGCCGAAACGGTGGGAAAAACAGGTGTTGAGATGGAAGCGCTAACCGCCGTACAAATTGGCTTGCTGACAATTTACGATATGTGTAAAGCGATGGATCGAGGGATGGTGATGACGAATGTGCGGGTGTTAGAAAAACATGGCGGGAAGTCGGGAAATTGGACTGCGGATATTGATCAATAATTGTTTTGAATTAGAACTTACGGAACATTGCCCCAGCAGCGTTGTGCTCTCCTAACCGTACTAGCCTAGTGTCTTCTTCGGCAGATTTTGGTAAGCATATTGCTTTAACAATTTTACGTAAGTTCTATGAAGAACCCACTGTAATAATTGGTATGCACATCCGAGAACTATCGATGTTCTGTAGCACCATCCTGGATGTTTTGAAGCATTGCATCGTCCTATAATAAATGCACATTCCCTCTGTCGGAACTCTGTCACAGTGCGCAAAAATGGGGCTACTGGATGAACTTTGACCAATAGAATTACTTGTATATGAACACGCAAAGGCGTTAGAGATAGACAACCATTTTTGCCAAGCTAAGATTGCGTACACTGATTTCTGGACTTTCTAACCTCTACAGTCCAAATCTCACCGGTTCCGTACTGCCATTCTTTGGTCGTACGACTGCCGTCCCCGCAAGCTTGTCATGCCATTCCTGTTTTTCTATCGAATCCTACCAAAATAAATCCGAGGCAAAAAGGAATCGTCGAAACGAAGTGGCTGACATATCGGATGACGTGCTGCATCAAACTTGGCGGCTTTCCGGTTTTTGCATCGACAATGGTAGCGTCTATCGCTATCTTGCCCGGCGTTGCATGTTTTACAGTCCAAAAGGCAATCACAGCCAGGACAGGCAATACATATGAAATTAAAATATTCGTAGTCCCAATAAAAGTTACACCGAATACCATCTGTTCAAGTCCATAAACAGCAAACAAGATCAAAAAAATGACGATCGACATCAAGACAGTGTCAATCAGACTGGCCCAGACTCTGGCCCAAAATCTTACGTATTCAAGCTCGCTCAATTTAGTCATTTATAGATCCATATAAGGCATTCCTATCCAATGTGTTGGCGCATGCTACACGGTCTTGCTGAGAAATTTTCTTGCGATTTAGTATTCACGTCTTTATGGTATGTCGTGCTTTACTACACATTGCGCCTTATTTAATTTAATTACAGTCAACCGATAAAGAAGTCGTTCTTATACAACGATGCTTTTGATTTGTTTGAAATTGCAACCAGCAAAGAGGGTGGATCGTGAGTAATTTGACAAAATGTGGTTGAATGCTAAATCTAAGCTATGATAAGAAATGCCATAGAACGTTAATCTAACAACAGTTGCCTTCTAAATATGTAGATTCTAGTATTTACTTCATGCATCAGAGACAGGCCGCAATGGTTGTCAAGCGAATACATGCAACAACGTTCTTAGGTAATACCGCTAAAGGCGCAAATTGTGGTGTCTAACTTTTAGAAAAATTGAAAATGAAAAAATACTTAATTGTTAAACTCA
>JACMQE010000303.1 GCA_014377145.1 Glaciimonas sp.
CGTATTTCTCGCATCTAGCGAATATCGCCGAAGATCAGCATCACAATCGCCGCCGTGCCCATTTTCTGGCGGGTTCCAGCGCGCAACCCGGCAGTCTGGCCCATGTGTTAACCAAGCTTTATGATGCGGGTGTATCAGGCGCAATGGTGCGCAACTTCCTGAAAGATGCACTCATTTCACCGGTATTGACAGCGCCTCCGACAGAAGTCCAACGTAAAAGTATTTTAGATGCGGAACGTGAAATTGCACGACTATTGGCGCAGCGTGATCAACCGCACACACCGAAAGAGTTACGCGATAACAGCGAACTATTACGCGCTCGCATCGCGACGTTGTGGAAAATCCGAATGCTGCAATATTCCAAATTGACAGTGGCCGACGAAATCGAAAATGCGCTGTCGTATCGCCGAATTACTTTTTTGCGCGAATTGCCAGCGCTGTGTGACGACATCGAGGCCGAAATCGTCACACAGTTTCCGACCCGCGTACACTAGACTGACGCGACTTCGTCACTGACGCCCTTCTTACAAATGGGCAGCTGGATCGGCGGTGACCGTGATGGCAATCCCAACGTTAATGCTGGCACTATGCAGCATGCATTGCAACGACACTCGACCACGATTCTTGAGTTGTATCTTGACGAAGTACATGTTTTGGGCGCTGAACTACCAGGCTCGACCCTGACGGTAAGCGTCAATCCAGAATTAGAAGCACTGGCGCAGCAGTCTCCTGAAACTTCAGCACGCCGTTCTGACGAGCCATACCGCCATGCGCTGATCGGCATTTATGCACGCCTTGGTGCAAAACCAACATTCTGCGCCATGAAGTCAACTCTGCACCCCACTACACTACCGTCAGCGAACTCACGCAAGAACTGCAAATCATTGAAGATTCGCTGATCGCTCATCATGGCAGCGCGCTAGTTAAGCCACGCTTGTCGATATTAAAGCGTGCCAGTGAAATTTTCGGATTTCACTTTGCTTCCCTCGATATGCATCAAAGTTCAGACATGTACGAACACGTGCTTACTGAGTTACTCTCCCGCTCTAACGTTACTCCCAAATATCACCAAATCGGCGGAGAGCAAAAAATCGTCCTACTATCGACCGAACTACACAACCCGCGCCCGCTATATTCCCAATACATTATAGCTACTCAGATGAAACCAATTCAGAATTGAGCGTCTTGCGCATGGCACACGACATTCGTCAACGCTACGGTGGACGAGCGATTCGGAATTACATCATTCCCCACACAGAAACGATATCCGATTTGCTTGAAGTCATGTTGTTGCAGCAGGAAACCGGTCTGTTAAGCCAGTTAGACACACCCCATACAAACGCTAAAGCAGTCACCAATAGCGAACCCAAGTTAATGGTTATCCCGTTGTTTGAAACCATTCCGGATTTGCGTGCCGCACCAGAGATCATGCAACATTGGATGGCATTGCCGCCAGTTGCACGACTGATCGTAAAACAAAGGCGCTTGCAAGAAGTGATGCTGGCATATTCCGACTCGAATAAAGACGGCGGTTTCCTGACCTCCAACTGGGAGCTCTATAAAGCTGAGATCGAACTAGTATGCATATTCAATACCGCTGGCGTCAAGCTGCGGTTGTTTCACGGACGAGGCGGCACCGTTGGACGAGGTGGTGCCCCCCACAAGCTATCAAGCTATTCTTGCGCAGCCACCGGGTACTGTGAATGGTCAGATTCAGTTAACTGAACAAGGCGAAATTATTGCTTCTAAATTTTCCAATCCGGAAATTGGCCACCGCAATTTGGAGCTACTCGTGGCAGCTACACTGGAAGCCAGCCTAATGCCGAATACCACCGTCGGAAAGCAAGCCAAAAAACTGGGTGAATTTGAGCAATTAATCGATGGATTGTCGGAATGTGCCTATCTAGCCTATCGCAATCTCGTGTATGACACTCCGGGGTTTACCGACTACTTTTTTGAAGTGACACCGATTGCAGAGATCGCTGAACTAAATATCGGATTGGGTCCAGCCTCACGCAAATCAACCCATCGGATTGATTTGCGTGCCATTTCGTGAGAATTTTCCTGGGGACAATGTCGATTATTGCTGTCGAATATGGATATGGTGCTATCAAAAACTGACTTAGCAGTCGCATCGCGCTACGCTGGATTAGTGACCGATCGTAAATTACGCAACAGTATTTTTAAACGCATTGTGCAAGAACATACACTGACCAGCGGCTTGCTATCGTCGATTACTGGTGCCAAAGAACAACTGGCAAATAATCCATTGCTAGTACGTTCGATCAAAAATCGCTTTGCTTACCTCGACCCACTTAACCATTTACAAGTCGAGCTGACTAAACAACACCGTAGCGTCACCACATCGGGAAAAATAATCGAGGAGCACGTCAAACGTGGGATTCATTTAAGTATCAACGGCATCGCGGCGGGCTTGCGAAATACGAGTTGATTAACAAATATATATAGGTCTAAAAAACTCTCATGAAGTACAAAAAATTCGGATAAATTAATTTTGATTTATCCGAATTTTTTGTATCAATAAACATTATCGTCACTCATCAATATCTTCTCACCGGCAAAAAAATACAGATACATCTCAATCTGCACCAGTTTATTCTATGAATAAATAGATAACACAATATCACTTGGAGAAATATCTAATATTCGAATAAGGGTGCTAACAATAAGGTTCATCTCATAATTTTTAAAAATGCTCAAGATACCATTTGAAAAATAGAAACTTCAGACAGCTACGACGTAAATCTGAGGTTAAACAGAAAATATTTTTATGTTCAGACATGCATTGATATGTAAGATTCACATCATCATATCAGATGATCACCCTGTCACGCTTTCTGGCGTTAAAACACTGGTTGAGCAATGTGCAATATGATCGTAACTGGCGTCGCTGTCAGTCCTCGATCGGTTTTTGACCAACTCGTTAAGGCTCAATACGATGTCTTGGTTACCGACTTTTCGATGCCAATCGCGAACGAAGTCGATGGGTTGGAAGTGGTACGCCAAATACGCGCACAGTTTCCTGAGGTCGCCATTGTCGTACTGACGGGGGTGAAGAAAGTCCTTCGATATATTGCGTTGCTCAATGGTGGGGTACGAACGATTGTGAGCAAAGATAGCAAAAGCGAAGAAATTACTAAAGCAATTAATCAAGCGTTTAATGGCCTGGTATTTTTGGGACGAAGCAGCGCAGCCTTGATGAAGGTGTATTAATTCGTTAGTCTTCAATATATCAATAGTAGGCAAAATTTATCGGCGCGCAAAGAGAGGTATTACATTTTTTCTCAAGAGGGGTCTCCGCCGATGAAATTACTCTGCTTTTGCATCGCAGCAGCAAGAATATTAGCCATCACAAGCGCTCAGCCATGGGAAAGTTAAATTTGAATACTGATCCCCTTCAGCTGAGACGGTATTTTGCGGAGAATGAATACAATGATGGTCTGTCTAAACTGAATTAAACAAAAA
>JACMQE010000304.1 GCA_014377145.1 Glaciimonas sp.
ACGCATAATACATTTGCGAGACATTTTTACCAGCTTTGGCGCAGCGCGGCTTGCGATGCAGGTCAAAACATAACTCTGCCAGTTTTGGATCATTGAGGCGTTCAACACCATATTCTGAAGTTGGGCCCGGCAGTTTGTCGGTATCGTCGCGTTCAAGTATCCAAGGGGTACGCGGTGTCGATAAACCAGAGCGAATGTCGATCTTCAATTCTGGGTCAGAATAGGATCCAGACGTGTAATACACATAAATAGGGGGATTTTTTTCAGCACCGAACGAGGCCGCAGTATCGGATTGGATGTTTTTCCACATCGGAACATGAATATCTGGACGCGATCTGGTGACGTAGATTTTGCGGGAATTCGGTAGTGGCTGAATGGCCGCTTCGTCCGCTTTGGCGGTGGCGGATAAAAGTGTTGGATTAGCGTTCATTTTGGCTCCTTTGTGTGGTGTCTTGGCTTGGTGCCAGCAAAGGAGTTTTCGAGAAATGCAGCGCAATGACAGCGTAATGGTATCATCGCGTAGTGGTTTGCAACAGGCTCGATAGCTTCCCTTCGCTGGTATTACCCAGATCAGGTTCAGAGGGTGTTTCTCACCTGACTACTGGCGTTAATGAATTAACACGCGTAATCAGGACCCCTAGCATTTTGCCAACTCAGAATAATCCCTAAAGTCAGCAAAATGAATCTTAACACCAGCAAATAGACTCGCGTGAAAATTTACATTTGCTGTTAAGGGCGACATTTGTGGTGCATTTGCGCGTTTGACCTTATATTTGAACGATACTCACCGCAAATATATGTGCCTGCCCATCGAAGCACAGGACGTCGTCATTTATAATCATTCTTTTAGCAAAAAACAATACTAACTCATGGAATTAGCCAAGTCTTTCGATCATGCTGAGATTGAACAATTTTGGCGTAGCGAGTGGGAAAAGCGCGGATATTTCGCGGCTTCCACCGATATCAGCAAGCCCTCGTTCAGCGTCCAATTACCGCCGCCGAATGTCACTGGCACATTGCATATGGGCCACGCCTTCAATCAGACCATCATGGATGGCTTGGTGCGCTATCATCGTATGCGCGGGTTCAATACTGCCTGGATTCCGGGCACCGATCATGCTGGCATCGCCACGCAAATCATTGTTGAACGTCAACTCGATACGCAGAAAATTTCACGTCATGATTTAGGTCGCGAAAAATTTATCGAAAAAATATGGGAATGGAAAGAAAAATCTGGCTCCGTTATCACAGGTCAGATGCGCCGTCTCGGTTCATCCACCGATTGGGATCGTGAATATTTTACGATGGACCCTAATTTGTCAGGCACGGTCACTGAAGTCTTTGTGCGCCTGTTCGAACAAGGGTTGATTTATCGTGGCAAACGCTTGGTCAATTGGGACCCTGTGCTGGGTACTGCGGTCTCCGATCTGGAAGTCGTATCGGAAGAAGAAGACGGTTCGATGTGGCATATTCGTTATCCGTTTGCTGACGGAAGCGGACATTTGACGGTTGCTACTACCCGTCCTGAAACCATGCTGGGTGACGTCGCTGTGGCGGTTGATCCAACCGATGAGCGTTATGTGACTCTGGTTGGTAAACTGCTGAAGCTGCCGTTATGTGACCGTGAGATTCCGGTCATTGCTGATGAATATGTTAATAAAGAATTCGGCACTGGCTGCGTCAAGATCACGCCCGCACATGATTTTAACGACTATGTGGTTGGTCAACGCCACAATTTTGAAAAGATCAACATCCTGACACTGGATGCCAAAATCAACGAAAATGGGCCGGCACAATATCAGGGCATGGATCGCTTTGTTGCACGCAAACAAATTGTGGCAGACCTTGATGCACTAGGTTTATTAGAATCAGTCAAACCACATAAATTAATGGTTCCACGAGGTGACCGCACCAACGTAGTGATTGAGCCGATGCTGACCGATCAATGGTTTGTTGCGATGAGTAAAGCTGCGCCCGAAGGCACCCATTTCCCGGGTAAATCGATTGCAGAAGTCGCGTTGGAAAAAGTCGCCAACGGTGAAATCAAAATGGTGCCGGAGAATTGGACCACAACTTACAACCAGTGGCTGAACAATATTCAGGATTGGTGCATTTCACGTCAATTGTGGTGGGGTCACCAGATTCCTGCCTGGTATGACGAAAATGGAAAAATCTACGTTGCACGTACTGAAGCCGAGGCTCAGGTGCAAGCAGGTAGAAATACTATCCGGCGCGATGAAGACGTGCTGGATACGTGGTTTTCTTCCGCGCTGGTGCCGTTTTCGACCCTCGGCTGGCCGGAAGAAACACCTGACTACAACATGTTTTTACCATCCTCAGTTCTGGTCACCGGTTTTGACATTATCTTTTTCTGGGTAGCGCGGATGGTCATGATGACCACTCATTTCACTGGAAAAGTCCCTTTCGAAAAAGTGTATGTTCATGGTCTGATAAGCGATGGTAGCGGGCAGAAAATGTCAAAATCTAAAGGCAATACACTTGATCCGATTGATTTGATTGATGGTGTCGACCTTGAAAAGTTAGTTGCTAAACGTACATTAGGGCTGATGAATCCGAAACAGGCTGACAGTATCACGAAAGCTACTCGCAAAGAATTTGCTGAGGGTATTCCCGCCTTTGGTACGGATGCATTACGGTTTACTTTTGCATCATTAGCAACACTTGGGCGCAATATCAATTTCGATCTAAATCGCTGCGATGGCTACCGGAATTTCTGCAATAAGTTGTGGAATGCTACGCGTTTTGTGCTAATGAATACCGAAGGCAAGGATTGTGGTTTCAATGGCCACACGCCAGGTGAATGCAACAAAGAAAAACTAAATTTCTCTTTGGCCGATCGTTGGATTGTTTCACAATTGCAACGAACTAAAGCTGAAATTGCCAGAGGCTTTGCAGATTATCGATTCGACAATATTTCTTCGGCGATTTATAAGTTCGTTTGGGACGAGTATTGCGATTGGTATCTTGAAGTGGCCAAAATTCAAATGCAAAACGGTAGTCCAGCACAAAAGCAGGCTACGCGTAGAACCTTATTGCGCGTACTAGAAACAGTTTTGCGATTGGCTCATCCGATCATTCCATTTATTACTGAAGCACTGTGGCAAAGCGTGGCACCGCTAATAGGCCAAGTCATGGGCCCAGCTGGCGACTCGATCATGCGTCAATCCTACCCAGAAGCGC
>JACMQE010000305.1 GCA_014377145.1 Glaciimonas sp.
ATTTTTAGGGGGGCGTCAAAAAAATGACTATTGTAACTCTCACAGAAGCAATAATGCAAAAGGACTTGTCAATGGAGACGCTATCTTGCACAAACGTATTTCACCGATAGGCTTTGAGTGTAAATCTGGCACTGAGCAGTAGCTTTTCTTGGCTCCTGATGTTGCTGTAATGAGCGCCGCCTTTGGGCCTGAGTCTCTATCGTCATTACGACATTGATGCTAATTCCTAACTAATCAGTGTTTCACTTGGCACAGGCAGCTTGAGCAAGACTAGTAGTTCGTGTTGTCCATTGAGCTCTCCTTGCATCACGTCATGCTTGCTTGTCGCCGCTGGTTATTTCGCAGTATGCAAGCGCATCGTCGCTTCCGAAAATTGTCCTTCACAAAGCAATGGAATCACTTTTAGACTGTCTACAATAGCCTCATCAAGAAGCGGCTGCTCTTCCTTACGTGGCCGGTGCAATACAAAATCGGCTACAAACTGTTGCAAATTTAGTGTGCGTGGTTGTCCGATGCCGATGCGCAAGCGCCAGTATTCTTGGGTGCCGAGTGCGACGGTGATGTCTTTTAAGCCATTGTGTCCACCAGAGGAGCCGCCTTTTTTGAGTTTTGCGATACCGGGTAGTAGATCGAGTTCATCATGTACTACTAGTATCTCGTCTGCAGTGATTTTATAAAAGTGTGCGAATGCACCGACCGACTGGCCAGAGCGATTCATGAAGGTTTGTGGTTTTATAAGCCAGACTTCTTGAGCATTGATACGTGTTTTTCCAATTAATGCCTTGAAATTGGCTTTGCACTGAAGGTTGCACCCTTGATTTTGCGCCAGATTATCAACTAGCCAGAAGCCAGCGTTATGGCGGGTTTGTTCGTATTCCGGGCCGGGATTGCCGAGGCCGACGATAAGGCGAATAGACATGAGTTCAGAGTAAAGCGTGAAATGTTGTTAATCCGATAAAAACGCGGTTGCAGTTAACCGCCTAAAGCAGCATCACCATGCTGCTTGCTAAATTCTATGATTCTATGGTAAACACGTGTTGCGAATTGGGTATCAAAAATACTTTATAGTTGCAAAAATGTTAATAGAATGACAAAATGATAATCTTGCTAAGGGGCAGAAATAGCAACAATAAAAAACCTGCCACGGAGGGCGGGTTTTTGAGCTACGACAGGTCGGGCCATTGGTTACCTTATTTCTTGTCAGCTGCTGGTGCTGCTGCTAATACAGGTACTTCAGCTTCAACTTTGCCAGCTGGAATTGCCGCAGTAGCTATTGTCAGATTTTCTTGACTGACGAATGTCACGCCGTTAGGCAGCTTTAAGTCGGCCAAGTGGATCGAGTGACCAACTTCTAGCGCTGCCAAATCAACTTCGACGAACTCTGGCAGATCTTTTGGTAAGCATGAGATGTCCAGTTCAGTGATGACATGGCTGATGATACCAGCCGACAATTTCACTGCTGGTGAAACATCTGCATTAATAAAGTGCAGTGGTACTTTTACGTGGATTGCACGGGTAGCATCGACGCGTTGGAAGTCAGCGTGCAGTACTAATTGTTTGTATGCGTGCATCTGGAAGTCGCGTAACAGAACTTTTTGTGAGACGCCATCAATTTCCAGGTCCAGAATCGATGAGTGAAATGCTTCTTTTTTCAGTGCGTGGTATAACGCGTTATGATCCAGCGACAGGTTAACTGGCGCTTTTATACCACCGTAGACGATACCAGGTGTTTGACCTGCAATACGCTGGCGGCGGCTCGCTCCGGTTCCCAGTTCTTTGCGTACAAATGCGATAACTTTCATTTTGAAACTCCATTATTTGCAAGATCGTTGTCTTGCGGTAAAAATCCTCCGCGACCAGAGGATTTAGGTATGCCTTTGCGTGGGAGGATCCCACATCAAAGGTTCTACATTCTTAGAGTTCGCTTAAAACTTGATTTCCTCAAGTAAATCCCGTTTTTTCTATTCTTTGTCTGGCTGACGGCTGGTCTTAAAGGATCAGAAGCACGTTTTTACCAGATTTTGATTAGCTTCTTACTAATCTGTAAATAGCGACATGACTGAGTCGCCCTTGCTGATACGTTTAAAGGTTTCGGCCAGCAGCTCTGCGCATGACAATTGACGAATTTTGCTGCATGCCTTTGCTTCGGCAGTCAGGGGAATCGTATCGATTACCACTAGTGCGTCTAACGGTGAATTGGCGATGCGTTCAAGGGCAGGCCCAGACAATACTGGATGTGTACAATAAGCAACAACTTTCTTTGCGCCACGTGCTTTCAGTACTCCAGCTGCCTTGGTCAGGGTGCCGGCAGTATCTACCATGTCATCCATAATTACGCAGTTACGACCTTCAACTTCACCAATGATGTTCATGACTTCCGATACGTTCGCTTTTGGGCGGCGTTTGTCGATGATAGCCAGATCACAGTTTAGTCGTTTTGCTAGAGCGCGGGCACGCACTACACCGCCTACATCGGGGGAAACAACGAGCAGATCATCATATTGTTTGTTGACCAAATCACCTAGCAAAATTGGTGAAGCGTAAATGTTGTCAACCGGGATATCAAAAAATCCCTGAATTTGGTCTGCGTGCAGATCCATAATCAAAACACGTTCAACACCCGCTTCTTGCAGCATGTTTGCAACGACTTTGGCCGAAATTGCCACACGCGCTGAGCGTGGACGACGATCTTGCCGTGCATAACCAAAGTAAGGGATTGCCGCAGTAATACGCCCAGCAGAAGCACGCTTAAGTGCGTCGACCATCAACATGATTTCCATCAAACTATCGTTAGTCGGGGCGCAGGTTGATTGTAGAACAAAAACATCTTTTCCGCGTACATTCTCATTGATCTCAACGGCTATTTCGCCATCGGAGAACTTGGTGACGTTAGCTTTTCCTAGAGGAATACCGAGTTTTTTGGCGACTCCTATAGCTAGTTCCGGGTTTGCGTTGCCGGTAAAAACCATAAGGTTTTCGAGTGCCATGGAGATCCCTGAATACTGTCGTTTAAAAGTTGAAAAGCCGACAATGCCCGACTTAAATAGTCTTGCGTTGGCGGCTTATTTTTTATATCGTCATTTTTTCGCATTGCTACCAGGTAGGTTGCTGGTTTCTTATAAGACTTTGTGTTACTTGTTGAATGTCATTACAGAAATCCCGTGGGATAACACCAGAAATTAATGGCAGGGGAGGAAGGGCTCGAACCTTCGAATGCTGGAATCAAAATCCAGTGCCTTAACCAGCTTGGCGACTCCCCTATGCAAACTTACTGCCGATCATGATTAGTCACTATGCTAGTGGATTACTACGTTTCATGACTAGCGAATTTGGGTCCAGATTATAGCAAATCTTTTAAAGGATGGAAGCTAATTCCTTTCGCTTTCCATACTTTCCAACGTTGAGATACTAACCTCAGTACTTTGTCTGCTTGTTTTTCGTGTTTGAACGGACAAAAAACGCATGCACCAGAGCCTGTCATCCTTGCATCTCCGTGTGTTTTTAGCCAATCAATGGCTTCTGCAACAGCAGGAAATAGTGTGGTAGCTACGATTTGTAAATCATTCTTTCCGAAGCAATCTTGATGCTCTGAAAAGTCCGCTATTCTGACTAATTTTGTGTCCCATGTCAATTTTTCTGATGAAAAAATTAATGAAGTTGGAATTTGTACACCAGGTTCTATGACGACGTACCAGCAATCCGAGGTTTCGACCGGTTGTAGTGCTTCGCCGATGCCTTGAGCAAACGCATTTTGACCGAATATGAAAAAGGGGACGTCCGCCCCTAACTGTAAGCCAATGTCCATCAATCTGCGGCGGTCGAAGCCGCCATTCCATAGATGGTTTAGTACGATCAAGGTGGTCGCTGCATTGGACGATCCGCCACCAAGTCCCCCGCCCATCGGGAGTATTTTGTTAATCTTGATGTTGGCACCGGGGGGGGGTTGCCCTGTTTTTTGATGGATAGCGGTTTGTAGTAATTTGGCGGCACGCACGCTCAGATCGGTTTCTACTGGCACGCCTGGAACATCGGATAGACGGTTAATGACGTCATCGTCACGTGTTTCAAAGTCCAGAAAGTCACCGTGATCGAGTAACTGAAATACCGTCTGCAATAGGTGATAACCATCTGAGCGTCGGCCGTTAACGTGTAAAAAAAGATTTAATTTGGCAGGAGCAGGACAGTTATTGAGCGTACGTGCCATAGGAAATTCGACATTAAATTTTTGATGGCTGCATATCTAAACATTGCGTGCATTTGAAATTCATCGCAATCAATGAATGATCATAACGCAGTTGGATTAATGAGATTGTACGCTGTCGATCACGATACGGATGACAACTTGGCCGGCTTGTTTTGTATTGCGTGTCAGATCGATACGTTTCGGGTAGCTATTGGTAACACCAGCGGCACCGTCTGTGGTTTGCCAATCGGTGTATTGAAGCAGCCAATGATCGGCTGTCGTAATGTTGTTAACAGCGCTGTTGCTTGCCGGACTGAGGTTGAAATGCTTGCCATTAGCATCTACACCAAAACCTTGAAGCCAGTGACGCAGACTAGAGATGGGGAGGGGCCAACCTAACGTTTGTACAGTTAGTAAATCTACATCGGTAGCATTACGCGCTGGCTGATCGGCTTGATGGAGCGTTGATTGTTGTGGGGTGATCTCAATATTGGCCAGAGTTTGCCCTAATGGCGACAGCACCCTGACGATGGTGTGATCACTGGTTTGCGACCAGGTAAAGTTACCATGTATTATTTGTTCTTTATCGTCTTGTTGATAACGCACTGACAGCCTTCCACTCAAGTCAATCGCCTGATGATATTCGCGCTGGCTAATGTTATTGGCACTAGCAATGGCAGTATGAGTGGCAGTGTTTATCGCAGCCAGGCCGGCGCAACCGCCGGTTGCCAGAGTGATGGTGAATATCGCACTTATCGCTGCTAGCCTTGTGATTCGGTGTGTTCGTGCAGCGTTAATACGTATATCTGTATCAAATGGATTGTTTGCAGAGGTTGTGCTGTCTAGCGCAGATGTCAACCAAGCCATCGACATCATCATAGGTTAACGTGCCAGCGTGCCAGCGTACTATTTAATGATGCATTTTTGCGGTCTTTAGCCTGCACGGCGCGCCAGAGTTTTTGTGCTTCTTCTTTCTGGCCTTTAACCCACAGGACTTCACCCAGATGGACGCCGATTTCAACATCGGGCAGCGCGGTATAAGCTGCGCGCAGGTGTGCTTCTGCGTCTACCAGATTGCCGAGTCGAAATTGGACCCAGCCCATGCTATCCATAATAAAAGGGTCTTGCGGAGCTAGCGATAGCGCTTTGGTGATCAGTGACAAAGCCTCTGGTAATCGAATGTTGCGATCTGCCAGAGAATAGCCGAGCGCATTGTAGGCTTGCTGGCTATTTGGTGCCAGTGTGATTAGTTTACGCAGAGACGTTTCCATGATGATTATGTTGTTGAGTTTTTCTGCCACCATCGCATAGTCATACAATAAATCGGGATTTTTTGGATAACGTTTGAGTGCGGTTTCCAGCACGCGCTGGGCTTCGATAGTGCGGTTCGTCTCGCGCAGGAATTGGGCATCAACCTGAGTTACCTGAACTTCTTCGGCTTCCCCATTGGTCTCGATTTGGGTCAGCACTTGTCTGGCACCATCGACATCGCCGCGCTTGGCGATTAATTGTGCACGGCGGA
>JACMQE010000306.1 GCA_014377145.1 Glaciimonas sp.
CCACAATTTCCTCGCGTTTAACGGATGCAGCAAAACCGACTCTGCGGTCTTCACGCGCCGCGATCAGATTCCTGACCCATTGAATCGCCCCTTCAATTCCTTGACCAATCCGCTCCGCAACGGTCAACCAGGAAACATGAAAAAACAGACTTACGCCTAGAGCAAAAAATGACAGTAATAGCAACGTGGCACCGGTGAACCCTAATGTACTCTGGGCGTTGCTGCCAATCAGTTGGCCTAGCACGCCACCCGGCGCCCTTGGCAACTGCATGGGTATTGAATACATGCGCATGTATTCAATACCCATGCTGCCGATCAGAATCAGCCCAAAACCAATACCGCGGATCAAAACTTCATGCGGATGAGTATCCTCCGGGTCGGTCTTTACGACCAACCATTGTGAAATATGCTGATAGCCTCTCCAAACCGAACGCAACAGCAACACGCACCACCACCAAGCCGACGCGCCAAAGACAAACAATAGTAGGTCTGCCACATACGCACCAAGCCAGCCGCCCCAATTATCCAGATTTGGCCCTGCCCTTGAATGGGACCAACCGGGGTCAGCTTTCGAATAACTTATAAAAATGATCATTAGATAAGTGGTCACCACAGTAAAGATGATCCAGCGAGCTTCTGACAGCAGCCGTACCAACCTGTTCTTAGGTAGCAGCGCTGTTTTCGGCTTTGCACCACGGTTGTATGCTTGGGTTGTTCTATTCATAAATCCAATAAGCAATATTAGTTGAACCTAAAAATACATAAAGACGAGTTTACAACCGCCTGCGTAAAAAAAGCCAACTAATTAACGTCACGTTGTGCTTCATTAGCAATGTGAAACCAGTGTCACCTAGGCGGAAACCACACAAACTGAGCAAAGCGAAATTATGCACTGGAATACAAACATGAGATGCCGTAGACAACTTACTTTGATGCGACACAAAAAATGGTGGCTCAGTAGCAATAGATTTCGGTATTGAGCGCATCGAAACCTCTGCTTAGAATATAATCTTAACCAGTTTTAGGCCTGGTTTTTAATATGTAAAAGATACTAATCATCTTTTACACTGAATTTGCCAATTAATCTACTTTTCCAACCTGCTTGGTATCAGGACAGTGGATCGCATGGCATTAATCAACGTTCTTTTAACAGATTATTGTCTTGTTTGTTCATCCGGCCCAAAATGCATTGTTAACAAACAGATAGCATTCATCAGATGTCCCGATACTTTTACCTGAGAATAATTTATGATCACCGAAAAGCCCATCAAGCACACCAAAGTATTAATCCTTGGCTCAGGCCCCGCTGGTTACAGCGCCGCCGTATACGCTGCACGCGCTAATTTAAATCCAGTATTAATTACCGGGATCGAGCAAGGCGGTCAATTGATGACTACCACCGATGTCGAAAACTGGCCCGGTGATCACGGCGGCGTGCAAGGTCCAGAATTGATGCAACGCCTGTTAAAGCACGCTGCAGAATTCAACACAGAAATTATTTTTGACCATATCCACACCACCAAGTTATCGGAGAAACCATTCCGCTTAATTGGTGACTCGGGCGAATATACCTGTGACGCATTGATCATTGCCACCGGCGCATCGGCGCAATATCTTGGATTGCCATCAGAAGAAGCCTTTATGGGCAAAGGCGTTTCTGCCTGCGCCACCTGCGATGGTTTCTTTTACAAAGGTCAGGAAGTCGCAGTGGTCGGCGGCGGCAATACTGCTGTAGAAGAAGCACTGTATCTATCCAATATCGCGACCAAAGTCACACTCGTCCATCGTCGTGAGAAGTTCCGCGCCGAACCGATCCTGATAGACCGCTTGATGGCAAAAGTTGCCGAAGGCAAAATCGAGATCAAATATAATCACAAACTTGAAGAAGTGACCGGCAATACCAGCGGCGTCACTGGCATGAACATCAAATCGACCATCGATGGCAAGGTCACCCCCATCACGCTGCATGGCGTCTTTATTGCTATCGGTCACAAACCAAATACCGCTATTTTTAATGGTCAGCTAACCATGCATCAGGGCTATATCAAAACTAAAACTGGTCTCGAAGGCATGGCGACTGCTACTAGCGTGCCAGGTGTATTTGCCGCGGGGGACGTGCAGGACCACATCTACCGCCAAGCTATTACGAGTGCCGGTACAGGTTGCATGGCCGCGTTAGATGCACAGCGCTTTTTGGAAGAGTAAAACATATACTGTTGCGCACTAATCGTGCGCAACAGTATTAATAGGTCAATCCCTTACTTAGTTAAGTGAATAATGAAGCAACGCCATTACTTTCTGAAGCAAATCCCATGATAGCCCCCATCAAAGACTTCAACGATCTGAAATTTTTGCAACAAAAGCTAAAAATCGAAGAAGAAGTCCGTTTGGCTGAAGAAGCAGCACGTCAGCAACACGCAAAGCAAGCCGACCGTGATGCCGACACTTTCCGTAAAAGCATTGGCAACATCCAATCGCTCACACATCCTGCCAAGAAAAAATAAATTGTCTGGCGCAACATTACTTGAAATCATACCACTTCCACATTGATGCCCGGCCCGATCAAAGATTTCTGCGCCCTCAAACCAATGCGCAAGGTACTCAAAGCACAGCACAAGGCACGTCAACTTGCGGCCGCTGAGCATCTGCGAAATGACAAGAAAAAACAGCAACAAGCAAAGCAAGCAAGCGCGAAATTTAGCCAACACGTGGGTCCGGTTTTCTCCATCAAATCATCTTCATCCGATAAAATCCCGGTTCACACACCACATCCACAAGCGCCTCCACATCTAAAAAACCAACAATCAGAAACAAAATCGCACACAAATAAAAAACAGCGATGCGAACCCAATGCCATCTTGCAAGCCTTGCTTTCCGACGAATTCAGCATAGAAAATCTGCACGAAAACGAGAACGACAGCCAAGTCCGCTTCGCCCGTAATGGCGTCGGCACGGATATCCTACAAAAGCTGTATCAAGGATATTGGACGACTCAGCAACAGCTCGACCTGCATGGTCTCCGCACCGATCAAGCCCGCGACACAATCGCAGCATTTATTCAACTCGCGCTTAAACGCCGTTGGCGCTGCGTACGTATCGTCCATGGTAAAGGTTTTGGCTCCCTGAATCAAGCCCCGGTATTAAAAGGGAAAGTCCGTGACTGGCTGGTACAGATTGACGACGTGGTCGCTTTTTGTCAGGCACATGACACAGATGGTGGATCAGGCGCGCTAGTTGTCCTGCTAAAAGCCCAAGTGCGATTTTAGAACATCTCAAGGTTGGGCCCTATCTATTTGCGTTGCAGGCCACCTTTTGATGATTTTACTGGCAGCACAATCGAACAAAATCAAATCCACAAACTACGCGGCCTCACACCGCAAATAGATAGCAATCAAAAGAAGAGGAAATGCAACGGCGTTTAAAAATAGGGATGGTGGGCGGTGGTCAAGGTGGATATATCAGCGCAATATACAGGATCGCCACAAGTTTAGATGACTATTACGAGTTAGTGGCAGGCGCATTATCGAGCGACCCTACTCGCAAATGCTAGCATTGCACAGGAAGTGCGTATCGATCCCAGCCATAGTTACAGTGACTATCAGGAAATGGCACGACAAGAAGCAGCGCGTCCAGATGGAATTGATGTCGTCGCCATTGTCACGCCAAACTATTTACATGCCCTGGTCACCAGCGTATTTCTGGAAGCGGGAATTCGTGTCATTTGCGATAAACCGTTAGCCATTTCGCTGGCAGAAGGCAAAGTGCTAGTGGCGTTTTGGCACAATAAAAAAATCACGTATTTGTCCTGACCCACACCTATACCGGCTATCCGATGGTGCGACACGCAAAAGCACTGGTTAAAGCCGGCGAACTGGGCGAATTACGTCTGCTATAGGTCGAGTATTCTCAGGACTGGCTGGCCGCATCTATCGGCCGCACTGAAACCGCGGCAATATCGTCAACTGGCGCAACGACCCCTTGCGCTCCGGCCCTGGCGGTACGCTGGCCGAATTAGCACGCATGCCTATCAATTGGGACAATTCATCAGCGGCCAGACCCCGACCCAATTGCTAGCAGAATTATCTACTTTCGTTCCAGGTCGCCCCCCTTGATGACCATGTCCAAGTGATACTGCGGTATGCCAACGGCACACGCGGCACGCTATAGGTCAGTCAAGGTCGCCACCGGTTGTGAAAACGCCTTCCGCCTGCGAGTATATGGCAGCAAGGCCCAACTTGTCTTCAATCAAGAAAATACGAACGAATTATGGCTCACCCCGCAAGGCGGCAGTGCGTAGCGCCTGACCCCAGGCAGGGTTGACAGCGCCGCCGCTACGCATACCACGCGTGTATCTGCCGGTCATCATCCAGAAGGCTACTTTGAAACTTTCGCGCAACTGTATGTGGATGCAGCGTTGCAGATGACGACAGTCAACGCCGGTCAACCTATTCCGGAAGCAACACGCTGGTTACCGAATGTGAATGATGGCGTGGAAGGAATGGCGTTTATTGAGGCGGCTATTCACATTTATGAGAACAATGCGCAATGGACTGATATATGACGCTAAAGCGGTATTGCAGAGGCAATACGAAGAAATGGTAAAAATGAGTTGAAACAATAGAACTGTTTGCATGCCATTATGGCTGTAGGTAAATAATAAATACTAACCTAGTATAAAAATCCGAGTTCAAGTCGAAAGCATTTCAGTTTTTCTGTCAAATTGAGACATCGGGCTTGCAACAGTCGCCCAAATAGATGCGGTGCGCTTTGTACCAATCAACGTGAAAGTGGCAACAAAATCTATTGAACTCCCTGGCGAATTTCATAAAGATCTGGCTGATCGCCCGAGTGTAGCCACAGTGCGCAAGCTAGCGGCACCACTTGTGAAAAAAAATGAAAAGATTCAAGCCTAGGCCCACTTGAAAAAAATTTGGTAGGAATAAAAATCGGACGAAGCCACAAAAATTACCCGATATAGACGCTAGGTTCGAACCAAAGGTACGTGAACCTCATTACATTGAGCTAGTTCTAATGTGAGAATTTGTTCTTTTAGTTTCTATCCTGCATTCCCTCGGCGCGTCCTTGCTAGTTCTAATTTCTCGCACAAAATAGCTGTCCCATCGATAAGTCGAGGGCCAGCCCGGTTCATTAAATCGGCATCGATACCGAATAAATTATTTCGATGGACTGCCAGCAAACCGGGATAACTGCGCCAGAATTCGAGATCGCTTTTATCATCTTTATGTTGACCGTTTACCATTACTTCTGGATTTTCACCCAGCACGGCTTCAATGTTGACGACTGGGGCGGTTGCCGGTAAATGAGCAAAGATATTTTCACCGCCACAAATATGCATCGCATCGCTAATAATCTGGCTGCCATTGAGTGCGTACAAAGGCCGACTCCAAACCTGATAAAAAACTCGCACACGAGACCGTTGCTGATATTTGGCGGCTAATACGTCGACTTTTTGGCTCAGCGCTGATGCAGTTTTTTCTGCTTCTGATGTCGTTCCCAATAATTGCCCAAGACGGACGATGGTGTCCGGAATATTGCGCAGCTTATGTGGATCACTATAAAACACCGGAATCCGCAATTTGTGAATTTGTTCCAACTGACGCTCAGCGCTGTTATGTCGCCAGATAACCAGCAAGTCTGGCTTTAGTGCAATCAGGCGTTCAATGTCCAGCGAACTGTTACTGCCTATCAATGGAATATTTTTTGCGGCTGCAGGGTAATCGCTGTATTTCACCGTACCGACAATTCGGTCACCGCCGCCAGCGGCAAATACCAACTCAGTGACATGCGGCGACATCGTGATGACGCGTTGCGCGGGTTGTGCTAGCGTGACGATATTACCGGCATCGTCACGCACGCTGATAGCTGCTTTTGCTGCCGATAATGACAAACTGACTAACAATGCCATTAGAAAAAAAATGTGATTCAGAAAATATGGTTTCAAGAGAGTGACTTTTCGGTAGGAATATAAATAGTCCGATGACCATGTTGCACTATTTCTATAGGATGCCCCAGACATTGACTTAACATCGGCACGGTCATCACCTCGGCCACAGGACCGGCTTGCCATTGTCCATCACCCATCAGCAATAATGCATGACTGGCGACGCTATGCGCCAGATTCAGATCGTGGCTGACCATGACAACGGCTTTTGATGCTGTCACATTTTCTCCATCATTTTGACAACAAAGATTGGCCAGCAAGCGCATCAAGCTGACCTGATTCCCCAAATCGAGTGCATTCGCTGGTTCATCCAGTAGCAGCAACGGCGTATCTTGGGCCAATATGGCAGCAATCGCTACGCGTTGGCGTTCACCACCAGACAAGGTGCGGATATCGCGCTCCGCTAGCACCGCCACATCCAGCGCCGTCAAGGCATCCAGCGCCGCTTGTTGATCAGCACTGGACTCCCAATAACCCGTGTCGTGATATGGGTGACGTGCCGCCAATACGGTTTCAATCACGCGATAACCAAAGACATCACGATTGCCCTGCGGCAAAAATGCACGCGCACGTGCCAATGCCTGCAAAGACCAATATGACAATGGTCGCTCGGCCATCTCAACCACGCCGCCATCCGGCTGACACAACCCTGCTAACGTCCGTAAAAAAGTACTTTTCCCCACGCCATTACGCCCAATCACACACCAAAGCTGCCCGGGATGTACTTCCCAATTCAGCCCAGCCACCAATGTTCGATTCCTGGTACGAAGATCAAGATTGCGTGTGCGCATACCGGCTGAAATAATCGTCTTCATCATCTTTATTTTTATCGTCTACGCATATGATGCAGTTGAATCAAAAAAGCGGGCACGCCGATCAATGCCGTAATCACGCCCACCGGCAGTTGCTGTGGGGCCAAAACAGTACGCGCAAACGTATCGGCCACAACCAAAAAAGTCCCCCCGACGATAGTCGCAGCAGGTAACAACAACCGATGATCCGGCCCCAAAGCAAAGCGACAAGCATGCGGCACAATCAACCCCACAAACCCAATCGCGCCGGCACTACTGACAGTACAAGCGGTCAATAATGCTGCACAAAAAAACAATCCCTTCCGCAGCGAGCCAACATGAATACCCAACGTCGTCGCAGCCTCTGCGTGCAGCACCATCACATTAATATGACGCGCCCGACGCACAGCAAAAATCAACACACTGCTCAACACAGCCCACGGCAACCAGCCCAACTGTGTAGACGACAAATCTCCAATCACCCAAAACACCATACTACGCAAACGGCCATCCGGCGCCACCGACAACATCAACGCCACCAACGCTCCACAGCCAGAAGCAACAATCATCCCGGTCAGTAACAATAACGGTGCCTGACCATCAGAAATACCGCCCCGCAAATCCCGATAAGCCAACCCGAACAACAACAACGCCACCGCAATTGCACCAGCAAAAGCAGCAACATCCACCATCCAAGCCGTACTAAAAAACAGCATTATCCCGGGCGCGCCTACAGAAGCGCCTCCCGACACCCCCAACACATAAGGATCAGCCAAAGGATTACGCAACAACGCCTGCATCATCACCCCCGCCAACGCCAACATGGCACCCACCACAAAACCAGATAAAGCCCGCTCTAACCGCAACGACAACAACGTCGCGGCCATACTCCCAGGCACATCCCCACGCGCCACCTCCCCCAATGCCCAAAAAAGATTATAAAAAGACAATTCCACAGACCCGAAAGCACAAGCAAAAACAATACATACCATCGCCAATAATCCCAAGCTGCACAACACCCACGCAGCCCGCCGCCCATCCCGCGAAGCCCGCATCTGCACAGAACCCGTCAAGAATTTTTTCATCAAAAACCATCAATCAAACACACACATCATTTTATTCAAAGAAATATCTACCCAAACCAAACACCCACCACCGCATTAGAAGTTGCAATTGACCTTAGCGGCGTAGCCACAATTTAAGTTGAAGCTACTTTTGAAGTGGCAGTTGACGTACCCCGTCATTGGTGCTGCCAAATGTTTAAGCTGTTTGTCGGAAATGGTGGGGAAACATGTTTGAGCGTAGCGAGTTGGTTTCTCCATCCGACTATTGGCTAAAAAATTGGGGGGCCTGCAGAGCAGCCACATTTACGGTCGCTTTTTCTTTGGCTACTTCTTTTGGCAAAAAAAAGAAGTAGCTGGCTGCCAGGCTAACCCCGACAAGCATCCACAAAGCGCCAAATGTTCGGTTTACCAACCGACTAAAAAAATCGCAATGGGATGCCCCCACCACAACACCAACGCTACTTAATTACGTAACTGTAATTTAATAACATCACGACCAACCGGAATTCCAAACCCCACCACCCCAATGCGCGTCTCGTTCGATTTAAGCGGCTTTCTGATCAAATCTCGATCCATCAAATCCAACCGGATGCCTCACGCCTCTGCTATCGATGGCAATAAAATTTCTGCCTCGGAGAATTTGTTTTTTAAGATTTGTGTTGTGAACGGTGACCAAATAAGTAAATTGTCCTTGGGTCGAATCAATTCGATGGTTTCCCCCAGTCATCGCCATATTAGGCCGTAAACTCTCAACGACAACGTTATCGGCATCAGCATGTATAGCGGTCGCCACAAATACCAAAGAAGAAAAAACAGCGATATATAAATATCTTAAATAACAATATTTCATACTGAATTATCCTTTATAAATTAGCGTGGGATAGTGTCCCTGACCTGCCCAGTCACCAACATGGCATCAGTCAACTGATGCGAAAGTTTCGCCGCCGATATCGGACCACCGAAACCCTAAATATTACGTGACATCAA
>JACMQE010000307.1 GCA_014377145.1 Glaciimonas sp.
TAAGCGCCACTTGACCTTCTAAATTTTTAGTATCTAAATTTTGCATATTATTTTGCATATTAAGTATATTTATTTAGGCAACTTATTTAAGTAGTGCCAGCACTTTATCCAAAGACAGCTGATCGAATATAGAATCGCCAATTAACGTGGGGTTAATTCGCTTGGTCAAGCTTCCAAGAACCTTGCCCGGACCACACTCAATAATGTGCGTAATATCCGCATCCGCAATTTTCCGAATCGTCTCAACCCAACGTACAGGACTAGCAGCTTGCCGCACCAATGCATCTTTAATCACCGTAGCCCCCCTAGGACTGGCCACATCCACGTTATTTATCAAGGTTATTTTAGGTACTGCGAAAACAAGAGGCTCCATATATTTGTGCAAACGATCTGATACCGAGACCAACAATGAAGAATGAAATGGTGCCGAAACCGGCAATGGCAAGACGCGCTTCGCACCTTTTAAGTTAGCAGCCTCACAAGCGCGCTCAACAGCAGCCTTATGACCTGCGATGACAACCTGTGCTGGGGCATTAAAGTTAACTGCCTCAACAACTTCGCCCTGCGCTGCCTCGACACAGAGCCGTCGCACATCCTCATCTGACAACCCCAGAATCGCCGCCATACCACCCTGACCAACTGGTACCGCTTCCTGCATTGCCAAAGCACGAAAACGCACCATTGGTAAGGCAACCTTAAAATTGATCACACCAGCGGCAACTAGCGCTGAGTACTCGCCCAAGCTATGACCGGCAACCACTTCCGGGACTTTGCCACCAGCAGCGATCCAGGCGCGATAAAATGCTACCGCAGCAGTTAACATTATCAGTTGTGTGTTTGTGGTCAAATCCAGCGCTTCTTTTGGTCCTTCGGCGATCAACTTGCCAAGATCAAATTCTAGTGCTTCCGAAGCCTCAGCAACCGTATCAAGGACAACTCTATTATTATAAAAACCATTCAACATACCAATTGTCTGCGAACCTTGACCTGGAAAAACAAATGCAAATTTAATCATACGTAATTATGCGATTCAATTAAATTGATGAAATGGAAATATATCAGACATCTGAAAATTACTAAATTTTTAGAATCAAGTCATGATGTCGAGATCGAACTTCCAATCTGCCCAGCAAGATTTACATCCTTGCCACAATGGCACCCCAAGTGAATCCTCCGCCAACCCCCTCCATCAGCACACTCTGACCAGATTTAACACGACCATCACGAATCGCCATATCGAGTGCTAGTGGAATAGACGCTGCCGACGTGTTGCCATGCTGATTCACTGTAATGACCATGCGCTCTGGTAGCAAGCCGAGTTTCCGGGCGGTACTTTGCATAATACGAATATTGGCTTGATGGGGAATCAGCCAATCGATTTGTGAAGGTAGTAAACCGGCGATCTCAAGCGCCTCGTTAGCAACCTTTTCCAACACAGACACAGCTAGCTTGAATACTGCCTGACCATCCATATAAAGGAAGGGACTGCCCTCCACAGCCCCATTAATAACTTTTCCAGGAACGCACAAAATATTAGCGTAACGACCATCCGCATGCAATTTAGTCGCCAAAATGCCGGGCTCGTGCGCAGCCGTCATCACAACAGCACCAGCGCCATCACCGAATAACACGCAAGTAGTGCGATCTTCAAAATTCAAGATGCGTGAAAAGACTTCAGTACCAATGACTAGTACCTTCTTGTGCGTCCCTGCTTTTATAAACGCATCAGCGATCGAGACACCGTACACAAAGCCGCTACAGACTGCCTGCACATCAAATGCTGCCCCACCTGTAGTAATCCCAAGCTTTTGCTGTACCACGCATGCGGTGCTGGGAAATCCGCCAAAATAGTCGGGGGTTGAGGTGGCGACAATGATTAGGTCAATGTCAGCAGCGTTCACTCCAGCCATTTCCAGAGCATGCTTTGCTGCGGCAACAGCCAGATCGCTGGACTGCACATCAGGCTCGGCATAATGGCGCGCATAGATGCCGCTGCGCGAAAATATCCAATCGTCCGAGGTCTCAATGCCCTTCTCAGCCAATTCCAATGCAAGTTCCTGATTAGTAACGCGTCTAGGTGGCAAATAACTGCCAGTACCTACGATTTTACTATAGATAGTCATGCTGTCTTCTGCTGGGGTGATTCAATATTCATGGCCACACCTGCGACTCCTTCGACCTGCGCCGAAACGGATTCGGACTGCGGCATCAACTCTGCAATACTCGTCGTAATACGCGAAAGCACATCGTACTTAGCTGCATCGAATGCACGCTGAATCGCCCATTCATAACCATAAGCATCAGCGCCACCGTGGCTCTTAAATACGAGTCCACGCAAACCTAGCAAACTAGCGCCATTGTAGCGTGATGGATTGAGGCGACGGGAAATTGCCTTAATCGCGCCTCGCGCAATCAAGGCACCGATCATATTTGGAATACTGCTTTTAAACTCTGTGGTTAAAACACTTTTAACAAGTCTTCCAAGGCCTTCAGAGGCTTTAAGCGTGACGTTACCGACAAAACCGTCACACACAACAATATCGGTAGTTCCCTCAAAAATATTGTTACCCTCGACGTTACCATAAAAATTGAGAATACCTCTTTCATGGTCGGCACGCAATAACTCTGCGGTTCGCTTTACCACTTCATTACCCTTAATATCCTCCTCTCCTACATTCAGTAAACCCACTGTAGGCCTAGACTTACTTTCCATCGCGGCGACGAGAGCTGAGCCCATCAATGCAAACTGATGCAGATGTTGCGGTTCACAATCTAAGTTCGCACCAAGGTCCAGCATGTAGGTGGGACCATCTTTTTGATTCGGAAGAATAGTACAAATCGCCGGGCGATCAACGCCAGGAATTGTTTTTAAAAGATAACGTGAAACGGCCATCAGAGCGCCCGTATTCCCTGCGGACACACATGCGCGCACCTTTTCATCTTTCACCAGTTCAATCGCAATGCGCATGGAAGATTTCTTCTTACGACGCAACGCTGTTTCGACAGAGTCGTCCATCGCTATTGATTCTTCCGCATGCACGATGGAAAGGCGCGGATGCGATTGTGCTTTATGTTTTTTCAGTTCAGACCAAATTTGCTGTTCCAGACCAACCAACACCAGCTCAGCATCAGATTCACGATTCGCAAATGAAATGGCCGCAGAAACCGTAACAAATGGGCCATAATCCCCCCCCATGCAGTCAATAGATATTTTAATTGTCATTATTTCGATTCATTGCCGTTTCCAACTAACATTATGGAGCAGATTTGGCTAGCTTCAGAATCACCCAGCACA
>JACMQE010000308.1 GCA_014377145.1 Glaciimonas sp.
CGTGCGGATCCGACCAATGATTGCTGCTGGGATCGTTGAGGGCATCATTAACTTGCGTAAAGGGCAGATAGAATCGGCTGGCGCCCAAGATGGGTTTGAGCGCGAACTCAGCCGTATTGGCCGCGATTGGGATGGCGGTAAAATGCAGGCCGGTGCGCGTGCCGCGTTTTTCTTAAAAGGCAAGGTCAAAGGAGAGTATCTGTTGCCTACGGCTTTCGAAAGTGAAAAAGACGTCAAAGATCGGCTATTCCGTGACATCCAGCCCGACCGCTACTATCCGGTTTATGGCGATTCCGTGCAGCGGGGTTTCGATGCACAATCGACCAGCCGTTTTTACGTGCGCGTCGACAAGCAGAACAGCTATTTTTAGTGTACGGCGATTTCCTGACGCAGGATAGCGGCTCGGTACGATAGTTAAAACGCGCTACCAGCGTGGCGTTACCAGCCTTAAACACCACTTTCAAAGTATCGCTGGGGTATCACGCCAATTTATTCGCCAGCCGCGATAGCCTGGTAGAACAGGTCAAAGAAATTCCGACGAATGGGACTTCAGGAATATTCGCCATCTTTGGCGCCGATTTTGTAGAGAACAGCGAACGCATAGAAATTATCACCTAGGACCGTAATCAGCCGGGGATAGTATTGAATACACGGATGTTGGCAAACTTTGCCGATTACGCCATTGAACCGTTGAGCGGCACTTTGCTGATAGAATCTCCGGTACCCAGCACCGATACTAAGGGTAAATCCTAACCAAATTCGGATTACCTATGAGTCCGACTGTAACGGTGCCAAGTTCTGACTTTAAGGTGGCGATGTTGAATTCAAGGTTGCTAGTGATGTTACGCTCGGTGCCGTTGCGGTTCACGATCGTAATCCTGTTCAAACACGTGCTTTACGCGGTGTGACTTTACAAGCGGAACTAGCGTCCGG
This sequence comes from Glaciimonas sp., assembly GCA_014377145.1. Next base: position 934 of record JACMQE010000308.1, read on the forward strand.
GACAACGCTGGCAGCAGAGATAGCACAAACTGAGATTGCGGACGTGCGCGGGCAAGGCACGCGATCTAATTGCTACATCAAACGGCGTTGATCAAAGCGCGTTTGCAAGCGGTACAAACCGACGCTGGCTTCGACAACCTTAATGCTGCTGTGCCTGCGGGTAAGACCGATATCCGTGTGCAAGTCGAGTACCGTTTGAATGCGCGCGGTACATTAAAAGGTGAACTGGTTAACGCGCGCACGGGGGGTTGGTACCGGGACCAATTCAGGTTTCAACGCTGGGAGTAATTCAGGTATGGGCATCTCCAATGCCGCCACCAAAGAGCTTAAAGGATTGTTAGTCAGCGCAGAGCATGTTTTTGATGGCGGTGTGCGGGCCGAAATCGGCAGTCGCGTGGTCCGTGGTCAATCAGCTAGTAATGCGGGGGCAGCTGATCTCAACTTAAATACCTTGCGCGTCAGACTCACTACCCCCCCATCCCATGGATCGCCAGCGCCAGTTTTTACCGGAGTACGAACGTGACATGCCCGACGCCAATCAGCGCTTGCTGGCCTTTGGCGGCGATTATCAACTCAAGCCAGCACTCGGCTATACGGACGACACGAAGCGATATCGAGTCTGGATAATTTATATGAGTTGGACGACCAGCAACAAGGCGGCCAATATCGCAGCTTCGCGGTGATAGAAACGGAATCTACCAGACGCCAGTTTGTTTAGCGAATACCGCCTGGGTAGCGCCATGGATGGACGCGATGCACAAGCTCTGCTATATTGGTTTGCGCAATGGTTGGAATTTGGCCGAAGGCGTGCGCTTAAACACCAGCTACGAACAAGCCCGCACACTTTCTAATGCCAGTGACAATGGTGATAACAGCAACGAAGGTGACACCACCGCTTTGACCGGCCAGATCGATTATTTAGCAAGCGCGCGCTGGAAGGTTAGCGCCGGTTTGGAAATGCGTCAAAGTGACCGCGAGCGCAGTATGCTGAACAATCTGAGTGTGGCATTTAAGCTAGACCATGATTGGACCTTTTTGGGTAAAAGTACGCTTTACTAGACCACCGGGCGGGATACGCATACTCATGAGGGCCTACAGATGCGTCAACGTTTTGGATTTGCTTATCGGCAGACTGCACAAAATACAGTCAAGGTGCTGGGATGCTACGAACATCGGCTGGAAAGCGGTGGTTTAACCCTGTTGTCCGACGCTCGCTGCTAAGTCCATTTGCTATCGCCCCATGTCACCATCAAGCCGAGCCGAAAGGTAACGATTTCAAGCCGTTATTCTTACAAGCATGTTAGGAAAGGCGGGGTAATTAATAGCAAGTTGCAAGGTCATCTGGTCTCGGGACGAGTAAGTCGCGATTTGACGCAAAAATGGGATGTCACCATTGCTGCTTCTATATTCGCCGACAACGCTGGTCAGCACAGTTATGCCATGAGTGGCGAAGCCGGATATCGGATGGGCGATGACCTGTGGGTCTCCGTTGGTTATAACTTCTTTGGTTTTACCGATCAAGACTTTAGCGATATTGCACAAACGACAAAGGGAGCGTATCTGCGTGTCAGATACAAATTCGATGAAAACAGTTTTTAAGCACAAAGTTTTTTGAATACACGATTAACGCTATGATATCGAATCAATTTTTACTATTTTTGTGTTGACGATACGTAGATTTTCTATTTATCGGGGAGGAGAGTGACGTCAAAAATATGCGGCTTGTTTAATACTAAGCTTAATATTGTTGTGTGGTGTGCCGCAGACGTTGGCGCTGAACTTTACCTGGGTCCACAAGCCAACAGAGGCAATGGTAGGGGTGGTGTGCGTAAATCTCAGGATGGCAATAACGTCAGCTGGTGCGCTATATACGTAGGTGATGATTCTAATATTTGTTGCTTATAAGGATGGCAAAAACTGTCTTCTACTAGGCAGCCTGGATGCCAATGTGATTCCCTCTGTTCCTAATAAAAAAGTTGCCTACAGGTTGCATGGAAACGGTCCGTTCGGTAATGACGATAGCTGGGGCGAGATGATAGTACAGCCTCTTAGCGGTGGCTTTACTTCAGCTACACCTGACCAATACACGTCGGGTAAGGTCAATATTAACGCCGTTACGAAAGGAAATGGCGCGAATAGTGAGTAAGGGTATGGAGCGCTGAGGACGGCTGGGTCGACCAAGGTTCGGCATCCACCATCATCTTCACAGGATTGCGGGCAGGAGAACATACTTTAGATAATACAATAGAGGCTTCGAAACGAAGGCGCATAGTACGACTATACATATACTCGGCGGTACATTTAGTGCAGCGACAGTCGAAGGTTCCATATTACGCATGAGCAGCGAAGTAACGGGAGGCGCTGACCAGATTCGTATATTCAGAGGTGTCGGCGCAAACACGGAGGTTAGTACGTTTGCAACCGATGGAAATTTCACTGTTGTCGTTGACAATTTGCCTGTCGGTACACATACCCTTCATGCCTATGCTTATCACGCTGGCAGTTAATACCTTAGCCTTGGGACCAAAGAAGTTACCATTAGTAAACCCCGGCACTAAGTTTATCCAAGCCTGCGCCTGATATTTGGCAGAGAGGCGCGGGGATAACCATTAGCGGGCACGTAAAAAGTACAGTGAACATTGCAAAGATCGGAATTGAGCAACATAAAGCCATCGCTAATACGGTAGCATATGGATACTCGAGATATATTTGTGAGACCGAACAAACTTGCGGTTCAGCGGCAGATTACGCGATTGTTGATTCAGTATATCTACCGCTTCCCTGGCCTGAAGACGTTGAATTTGTTTTATGGGCGAAGGATGTCAATGGCATCGAAACTTACTCTACGATTGGAGGCAGTGCAACCGGTGCAGGGCGGCTCGCAAGATACGACGCAACTTGCACCATCATTGCGTAGCCTACAGGTATTGTGTAGGCCATGGTAGGCAACATCAGTTTTGGTACACCATTTACCGTAAAAGTCAACGTTAGCGATAAATTAAGCGGTATCGATTTTGCTAAAGTTAAACTCCGTTGGAAACCAGGCATCGGCAGTTGGTCGAAAGGTACACTTATGACACATGGCACGGGCAATCGTTATACGGTGCCAGACAGTCAGCACTTACAGTACAGGTTGCAACTAGTGATAATGCTGGTAACGTCATCGCTTACGCTCGGGACAAACAGCATACCTTCACCTTTAGAAAACCGGGAGCCAGTTTGGCTAAGCCCGCAATAAATAGTTGGTATAAAGAGGAGGAAGTAGGCTTAGCCGGGACGGTGATGATGTCTGATGTTGAGATTAGCACTGTCTCGGTAGATGTACGAAAAGCGGGCGAAACAGGCAATGCGTATAGCTTTGATTCTTATTGGCTATGTAGTAACAGCGTCGCTTATGGTTCATCAAACTATTTGACCTTCACTGATAGCGGGGTTCCGCGACCATGGAAACAAAATATTAAACTCACGATAACGGCCGCAGATATTCATGGCAACAAGATATATTGGCATTACCTTGGCGAAGGGAATTGTGGTCCTGCCAGTGAGTGCAATTTTGATCAATTTGAATATGAAGAAAATCTATATAAAGAGGAGCTTGAAATAGCTATTTTGTCCGAGGATGTACTTGGCAGTGCATTGCGTTTTCCACGCTAGATAGCAACGATGACTCTATTTGGGTTGGCCATCACCAGCGCGGCGAATTTTTCGTATACCTTTTAAAAACGACTTGCCTGCTATTGTCGGAATTGTATTGTCTATCCCAGCCATTGATCGCGCTGGTAACGCTAGTGCGCTGACAAAGATTGCGATTGCCGTTCAGAGTCCCAAATTAACCTTGCTGGTCCAGCAGTTAGCAACTTTCCCGCCAAGGCAAGCATGGTTTGTCGGGGCACGTGTTGTCTACCGCCTGACGTTAGCGGCAGCTATAGATTCTACGTGTGCCACTAATATTAGTTTGACTTATGTGCTTCCTGCCCAGTTGCACTTGGTTCCTGCTTCGGCCCCCTCACTTGTCATCAGCGATGTTGCACTGAAAGTTACGCTCGACCCAAGCTGGACCGGTGAGCCCAGCGCCAGTCGACTGCTGAATGCTGGAGGCAAGCTATGTGCGGGACAATCACTGACCATTGACATTCCGCTGGTCCTTGGTGTCAACAAAATGGGACAGACTGCGGTCAGTCTATTTGAGGCCACCGCAGACGGATTAAGTGTCGTATTGAAAGAAAAAATACCATCACCATGATGCCTGACCAAGGATTGCTAGAGTTTACGAAAACAGTCGATCAAGATAGGGCAAATGGGCGACGACCTAACTTACACCATCATCTTTAAAAACCGTTCGGACCAAAATCTTACCCTGCGTGAAATAAAAGATATTGTTGCCGCTTTTATACGCAGGTGCAAGGGGAACCAGAGTGCGGTGATATGCCATCGGGACTAACATGCACAGCTTTACCGCTAAAGGGAAAAAAGCTTATTAGGTAGACTTTTACCGGTCAACTAGCACCAGGAGCGTTTGGAGAAGTGTTCTATGAGGTGCAGATCGAATAATCGGGTGCAATGAACATTGATATAAAAATAAATCACAGTACGCGGATCATCGAGAATCAAAGCTATTTGCAGGTATTTGGCTAATATTGTGTTGGTGCTAGAATGTTTTAAATTGCGGACAAGTAAATAACTAACAAGTGAAGGCATTCACGTATAGTGCCGGTTGTCTACAATAATGCTAGCATTTGTAATCTCAATATAATTGGGTCCTTACAAGCATTCAGTGGCGCTGTTGTTCGTTAATTCCGTCAGGACGCTATGCTGCAATAATTAGTTTCTACATAAAATCCGACATTTCAGCACAATTCTATGCAGTTTTTCATCGGAGTTGAGTCGGATGGATGTAATGTGTGTATTTTGCGGCATTTTGCATCCCGCCTAAGACGTCTTTATATTGATACGATGATGTCTATGATAATAAAAATTATCGTCATCCTATTTTAGTTTGACTGTTTTGGTGCTTACGCGTTAGAGTACTGGATTATCAAAATATTAGGCTTTGTCAATCATGCGCCGCAATCTCGTAGCTGGAAATTGGAAAATGAATGGCAGCCTGACTGCCAATGCTGCATTGTTAGTCGAACTTAAAGCTGGTCTTGGACAAATTGGTTGCGATGTCGCCGTCTGTGTGCCGACTCCCTATCTCGCTCAATGCCAATCTACGCTTGCGGGAACGGTGTTGACATTAGGCGCGCAAGATGTGTCTGTGCATGTTTCAGGTGCTTATACGGGCGAAGTTGCCGCCTCGATGCTGCTGGATTTTGATTGTAAATATGTCATTGTTGGGCATTCTGAGCGACGCGTATTTCATGGTGAAACCAATCACCTGGTTGCACAAAAGACGCTAAGAGCCTTGCAAGCAGGTTTAACGCCCATCGTTTGCGTTGGTGAAACGCTGGTGCAGCGCGAGGCAGGCGAAACAGATGCAGTCGTTGCTGAGCAGCTAGATGCTGTATTGGCGCTGATTAATGTGTCGGCCATCAAAGAAATAGTGATTGCCTACGAGCCTGTATGGGCAATTGGCACTGGCAAAACAGCAACGCCGCAAATGGCTCAAGACGTGCATGCAGCTTTGCGCGGTAAACTAGCTCTTGTGGATAGAGAGTCTGCAGCGCTAGTCCAGATTTTGTACGGTGGTAGTATGAAGCCGGATAATGCAGTCGAATTATTAGCAATGCCCGATATTGATGGCGGACTGATTGGCGGCGCTGCTTTGAAAGCCGCTGACTTTCTCTCAATCGTCGCGGTAGCTTAATGCCCCAGAATTTTTTAAATATCGATTGCAATCGACGTGAGAAATTAGTATGGCAACAAATCACATGGCATTGGCTAGCTACATTCAAGGCGGGAACCAGGTTCTAAAAAGTATTGAATTGTAAAAAATAGCATTAGCTCTCGATTAAAAACTCATTAAATGAACTCAGTACTAACTATTATCGTTGTTGTTCAAGTTTTGTCGGCATTGACGATCATCGGTCTCGTCTTATTGCAGCATGGTAAGGGTGCCGACATGGGCGCTGCGTTTGGCGCGGGCGCCTCAGGCAGTTTATTTGGCGCGACCGGCTCATCTAATTTTCTTTCGAAATCGACCGGACTGGCAGCGCTGATCTTTTTCTGCGCAACATTAGCTTTGGTATATCTAGGCAGTCATCA
>JACMQE010000309.1 GCA_014377145.1 Glaciimonas sp.
ATGTTAAAGATGATGATTGACTCTCTAGATAAATTAGGCAAGTTATCTGAATCTCAAAGTCGTTTGATTCAATTATTACGTTTGAAGGTGAAATACGCGGTGGACGGGTTCATCAAAAACTATATTCATGAAAACCTACCATATGCAACAAAAAAGAAGGAGTTTTCCATCTCTGAATTATTTAATGAAAAATTTGTTGTTTCTCTTCTCCACGGCCTCTTCAAAGTCGTAAAAAAAATAATTGAAAATCAAAAATTTATTATTGAATGCATTGATGGGATAATGATCAGCCGACATAGGCAGGGTGCTTTTTTTATTGTGTTTTTGCTGTAACGGTTGTTGCAGTTGTTTCAAAAAGCAACAATGGTTTTTTGGCGCTATTGTTAAGCATCTAGAGTAGATTAAAAATGATAATTATTGGACAATTCTTAGCTTCTTTAAATGTTGCAGTGCATGATTCGGTCTAGACTCATTATAATTTTGCGCTAATAAATTTTATACTGAAGACTTACGCAAAATTGCCCCACAACGTGCTTACTAAAACCTGCCGATGAAGACAGTATCGCTGGTAAGGCTAAGAAAGCACAACGCTGCTGGGGTGATTTTGCATGAGTCCCATCATCCTTTTTTTAGACGAGAGCACAATATGAGTTTGAATGACGTATCCTCTGGGCGCGATTTACCCAACGATTTCAATGTCATTATTGAGATCCCTATGAACGCCGATCCAATCAAATATGAAGTTGATAAACAATCCGGCGCGATTTTTGTTGACCGTTTTATGGGTACTGCAATGCATTATCCGTGTAATTACGGTTATATCCCGCAGACCCTGTCCGATGACGGCGATCCGGTTGATGTACTGGTGATTACACCCTTTCCCCTTTTTCCCGGCGTTGTGGTGCGTTGCCGTCCAATCGGTGTGTTGAAGATGTCGGACGAAGCTGGTCAGGATGCGAAGTTATTGGCTGTGCCAGTTGATAAAGTGTTGAGTATCTATACACATTGGCAAAAGCCGGAAGATATGAATGCATTACGTTTGAACCAGATTCAGCATTTCTTTGAGCATTACAAAGATCTGGAAAAAGGTAAATGGGTCAAGATTGAGGGTTGGGGTGGCTCTGATGATGCGCGCCAGGAAATTCTGTCTGGGGTTGCGGCTTATCAAAAAGCGTTGGAAGCGAAGTAATTTGTTTGGATGATTTAAAAAAGCGCACTTTGGTGCACTTTTTTACGCTCGTCGCTATGTATACTGTTTTCTTTTACTTCAGTTTGGCACACACAGCTTTGCTCAATTGTTTGCGTACGCTGGCAATCTTCTATTTTTCTGGTTTGAGTATCAGCATTAGTTTGCTACCAAACTGATTGAGTACTAAACCGCACAGTACCAGTATTCCCGTCATGATTTTTCAATATTGCAGTTGTGTGTTCAATACAAGAGCCGCCGTTAGCATACCGACTACGGGGACTAATAGGGCGAATGGTGCGATGGTGGCCACGGGGTATTTACGCATCAGGTACGACCAGATGCTATAGCCAACGATGGTGTTTGGATAATATTGGAATAGTACCGTGCCTGCGGATACCCAACTGAAATGTGCGGCTTGTTGGACCTTCCAGCACCAACGAGGCCAATAACAATGGTGGTGCGGCGATCAGTGCGCCCCATACGACCAGCGCCAACGAATTAATTTTACCAATGGTTTTGGTGACGCTGTTGGCGCTGGTCAAACTTAGGCCGGCACCGGCTTATGAGTAAAAGACCGATGAGGGTAGCGGAGCCTTCGACATGGATCGCTACCAATGCTATTCCGGCTAATGCAACAAATGCACTCAACAAATGCGCCGCGCGAGGGCGTTCGTTTAGAAGCAAGACAGCTAATCCGATGGTAAAGAATGCTTGCAGTTGTATGATCAACGGCGCTAGCCCTGCGGTAAAAACTAGTTTCATACCTGAAAACAATAGCCCAAATTGCAGTGTAAATTGAAATATTCCAAAGCATGCTAAAAACGCTAAGGAATTGCTGGGCGCTTGATAAAAAATATCGGTGGGATCGCCGCGAAAATAAAGCGCATCGCTGAAAATAAAAGTGGTGATAAATCCTGCAACTCAATCTTGATAACAACAAAATTAAATTCCTAAATCGTCACCTTCAGCATTGCGAGAAGAATGTCCGTAGGTTGCATATTAAGCGCCTTGTACGTTGTCTGCTTTGAAGGGATTACGATCATTCAGCTCATCTAGGTAAGCGGCGATGCCATCGGTTTCACGATCTACAAAGTTAGTGACTGCATTGAAAAAATCTGGTTATGCCAGCCTTTGTGCAGGCCAAGTTTTTTGCGGTAGAAACCCGCGCGCCATCTTGTGCTCAATCTGTGCACCACCTTCAAGACAGGCAGTTCTTTGCGCTATGCAGAATTTCAGTGGCTTGGGTAATACGTGGTTTCAAAATGCAGGCAAGGGACTTCTTCAATCGCACCCCAATAGCCACCATATAAAGTCACCTCAGTATGGATTGATAGAGAAGAGGCAATTGGCCGTCGATTGCGTTCCACAACGATCAGTAAAATACTCTGTGGCATCGTGGCACCAATTTGCTGAAAGAATGCCAGATTCAGGTACGGCGTTGAGTAGTGGGCGGTGTAAATATGGCGATAGCATTGGTTAAAAAAAATACCCAGTCGAATATGCTTGCATCGATTTCGCGTACATGCCAGAAAGTGACGCCAGTCACTGCCACTTTGCGCCGTTCGGCGCAGATATTTTTACGTTTTTTACGTTCCAACGTGTCGACTGCCGACGGATAAAAAATATGCTTGGAGGAGGTCTGGGTCTTTACTTATAAAGTCTTCAACCGCTTCAACGCCGCGCTAGAAACTGTATCGCGGGCCAGCATACGGCCACCAGTTATGGGTGTAAAGGGAATGGCTGATATTAGTTTCGGATAATATTCCAGACCGCTACGCTGATAAGCATCGGCCCATGTCCATTCAAATACGTACTCGCCATAGAATTGATATTTTACATAAAGGTAGCGCCGCCAGTAATTGCGGTGCTGATGAGTGGGCATCAACATCGACTGTGCTCTGGCCCCACAGCGTCACATATTGCGGTTGCCGATCGGATTTATCCGATGCGCAACCGGTTTCATGCATTGCATGTAGAACGCGAATGATAGAAAAGGATTGGCATGGGCCTTGCTCTGGCACGCTAGCATTCGGTTCCAGGCATGGTGGCCAATCTCGCTTAAAGAAGACAATATGCGCGTCGTGATGGTCGATGTTGTTGTGGGAGTGTTTATTCAATTTAATCAATCCAGTGGAGGGTGTCAGAAGTGACGGAAAGAAGCACCAAAGTTTAGCACTCGCAAAAAATAGCGCACGCCTGCTGCAATTACATGCCGCGTAGCGTGCGTGTCACCGCCTTATCTTTAGTGGATTGAATGGATAATCTAAATATTATCATTTTTATAAATAAATTTTATTTTCTTGCGCCTGTTCTGGCATATAGGTGGTCCGCACTGAACTGGCGACCTTGCCGCTTCATACATTTTCGCATTTTCAAAGTATCGTCAAAGTGGATATTGTCAGCTTAGGGGCCTTTCGCCGGTCTGAGAGGGAAGACAATCGATACACATGCGATAATTATGCGTTATAAATACTGTTTAATTTCTTGCACTACGCATTATTACCGCATTCAATTATTTACCTTTACTTAACTTTTACTCATTTCACGCCTATTTATTGTTATGACAGTTAAAGTCGCCATTGCCCAAATTAATAGTACCGTCGGGGACCTTGTAGGTAACCGCGCCAAAATCGTTGAATTCGCCCGTCGTGCTGCGCAACAAGGGGCGGATATTGTTCTGACACCAGAGTTGTCGTTAGTCGGCTATCCACCTGAGGACTTATTGCTGCGTCAGGCGTTTTACGATAAAACCGCGGCAACGTTAGTCGCCCTGATTGCCGATCTGGCTGACTTACGCGATGTCCACGTCGTTGTCGGTCATCCGGTTTTGCAGGATGACGATCGGTTCAATGCCGTTTCTGTGATTGTTAATGGTGCATTGTTGGGCACGTATCGCAAATATGCGTTACCGAACGACTCTGTGTTTGATGAAAAACGTTATTTTTCTTCGGCAGATGCGGCCTTTGTTTTTTCGGTAAAAGGCGTCTGCTTTGGTTTAAATATTTGTGAAGATACCTGGTATCCACATGCACCGGCAAGCGCCCGTGCTGCTGGTGCACAAGTTTTGTTGATATCGAATGGCTCACCATTTCATATCAACAAGCAGCATCTGCGTTACGAGAAGATGCGCACTAACGTCACCGAGCAGGGATTATCGCTAGTGTATGCCAATCTGGTTGGCGCACAGGACGAACTGATTTTTGATGGTAATTCGTTCGTGATGGATCAACAAGGTGATGTCATGGCACAACTCAAGCATGCACAAGAAGACTTGCAGGTCGTGGAATTTGATGGCGCGCTACCACTTGCCAGCGTGACCTCCAGCATTGCGCCGACACTGATAATCGAAGCGCAGGTTTATCAGGCATTGGTCCTGGGTGTGCGCGACTATATTAGCAAGAACGGTTTCCCTAATGTGCTGCTAGGTTTATCCGGCGGTGTCGATTCAGCGCTGGTGCTGGCTATTGCGGTCGATGCGCTGGGAGCCGACAAAGTTCGCTGCATCATGATGCCATCTCCGTATACTGCTGAAATTTCACGGGTTGATTCACGTGATATGGTGAAACGACTATGCGTACGCTATGATGAAATTTCTATCAATGATTGCTTTAGTGCTTTCAAATCCACGCTGGCAAGTGAATTTGAGGGTATGGCCGAAGATACCACTGAAGAAAATATTCAGGCGCGCATCCGTGGCACGCTATTGATGGCGTTGTCGAACAAATTTGGTGCGATTGTACTGACCACGGGTAACAAGAGTGAAATGGCAGTTGGATATTGCACGTTATATGGTGATATGGCAGGCGGCTTTGCTGTCATCAAGGATATTACCAAAATGTTGGTGTATCGTTTGTGCACCTATCGCAATACACTTGGAAAGGTAATCCCAACGCGAATTTTAACGCGCCCGCCCTCTGCCGAACTGCTACCCGACCAGACCGATCAGGATTCATTGCCGCCTTATGAAGTGCTGGACGCCATCCTGCAAATGTACATGGAAGAGAATCAAAGTATTGCTGAGATTGAAGCAGCCGGTTATCGCAGCGAAGATGTTCAGCGCATCACGCGGCTGATCAAGATCAACGAATACAAACGACGTCAGGCACCAGTCGGTTGCCGCGTGACACACCGTGCGTTTGGTCGTGACTGGCGTTATCCGATTACGTCAAAGTTTACAGAGTAATTGTAAAAACATTGTTTAAAAGTAGTGTGTAAAAATTACCATTAAACGCATTACGGCTGTCCACCAAAAGATTTTTGTTAATCGCACAAAGGGGTTGTCATGAAGCAAATTACTGCCATTATTAAACCGTTCAAATTGGACGAAGTGCGTGAAGCACTCGCTGAAGTAGGGATCAAAGGCTTAACTGTTACCGAAGTAAAGGCTTTGGTTGCCAAAAAAGCCATACTGAGCTATATCGGGGTGTCGAATACGTTGTCGATTTTTTGCCAAAGGTAAAAGTTGAATTAGTCATCGATGACGCCCTGACAGAGCACACCGTCGACGCCATCATAAAAGCAGCACACACCGGAAAAATCGGTGATGGCAAGCTTCTTGTGCGCGATGTCGAGCAAGTCATACGCATCCGTACCCGGCAAAATCGTTCCGGAGGGGG
>JACMQE010000310.1 GCA_014377145.1 Glaciimonas sp.
ACTTGTCGTCAACAAGGAAAACGTCGAGATTTCCGTTCAACTCAAAAGCCCGCCGCAGGCAACGTAATGTCGTGGTGCACCTGTTGTGCGAGGTCAACAGTACAGCGATTGACTTCACTGGGCCACCGATCCAGAATAATCGCGGACATCCTTTATCCGCCCTACAATAACAGCCGGGTTGCCAACGGCAATTGACATTTCAGGTATGTTCTTAGTCACAACAGATCCAGCACCTATCACTGATCCATCCCCAATATTAACGCCTTTTAGAATTATCGCTCTTGCACCAACAAATACATTTCTTCCTATGGCTACTGGGCGACTTAAAACACAAGAATTTTTCGTCCTGAGATCAGGATGGACTGCATGTGCATCATTATCTGTAATAAGAACTCCGCTACCAATGAGCGTTCCATCACCAATTGAAATAGACTCAGACGCTGAGATACTACACCCGGACATGCCAACATTGTCGCCAATAGAAATTGTCGCGCTCGGTGAAGTGGTTTTGATAATTACTTTTTGGTTGACACCAATGCTGTTTCTAGATGCCAGGCCACACGCAACAAAATTATCACCGATAAGAATTTTGGAGCCGCTGTGCATAGATAGCAAAGGTAAGCCCCAAAAACGCCAACTGCTTTTATAAATGCCAATTTTCGCCCTGCAATAAAGCGAATCCCTTATGCGTAGAGTCGCATAATAAAATGGCCTAAAGACTGATTTGAGAAAACTCATCAACTACGTCACCAATTTATTTTGCTCATTAATACTAACAATGAACAGTTCAGGTTTATCGCTAAACTTAGACGCCGCGCGTATGTGATCAATTGGCGCATCCCACCATTTTGATATCAAAATATCTGTGATAACTGATTCGGGAAACCGATACTTAATTACCTTTGCTGGAACTCCGCCCACAATTGCAAATGCCGGTACATTACGCGTAACGACAGCGCCAGCAGCGATTACTGCGCCATGCCCTACATCAACGCCTCCAATGATAATGGCTCGATCCCCAATCCAGACATCCGAGCCGATTATTGTTCTAGGTGTATCAGTAAACGTCTGCGACGCCCCAAGAAACTCGGCGCCTTGTGCCTTATCTGTGTAAAAGCCTGGGTAGGTAGAAATAAAGCTGAGTGGGTGTGTGCCTCTACCACAAATTACCTGACTACCAATGCTTGTAAATGCCCCGATCTTTGTGCGCTCAAAATGGCAACTGCCACCTAAATAGGTATAGCGCCCGATGTCACAATTGAAGATTCGACATCCGTCAAAAACCTTAACTTTCGTACTCAAAGTCGAATCCAATGAAACAATAGCACCCCATTGAATGGAGGCATCCGGCTGTCTCACGCGATGTGAGATACACCTATATAAATTTTTAAGGCTTAGACTCATTGTAGTACCTACCAATAACAGGCGTTTTCCACTTTCAGCGCATCCTTTGGCTTCTCGCTTTCATCCGGATAAACCCAATACTTATTGAATAAATCGAAATAATTGATATTGATCGACTCATTTGGTCGGTAAAGCCACTCACCTGCATACTGCTTTTCCCACCGCTTTCCTTTGACACCAAAAAGCAGCTGAGTTCCCCCTCCTAAATGAACGGCTTTCTTCCCCATTCTCTTGACATGCGCTGCCAATGGCAGGCCATAGGCACCACAACCTAGAATGCAGACATCAAAATCAATATTTGAAATCTTATCTTCCATGTATTTCAGCGCTTCAAACCAATCATTGAACGGCACTTTCGTGCCGCCCACGGATTGAATTGCCCTAAAAGTTATCAGGTTGAAATCTGGCAGCAAATCGGGGATATCAAATAATTGTTTACGCTTTTCGTATTGACTTCTAATCGAGTAATCAAACGGATGCACAACCAACACGTTCTTGCCCTTCAGAGCAGCGGTCCAAGGCCGATCTACAAAGAATGGGTATAGAGTCTCCAGCTGAGCCTTGATAACATCAGGTCTGAGAGGCATAAATTTTTCATAATACTGAAAAGAACCCAAAAGATCAATCAGCGGAATATCCTGCAAATTGCGTTCCGAGAATCGCACGCTCGTATCATGACAAGGCGGAAATATACCAGAGTAAAGGCTCATGGTTTGGAAATGATCTTCATTCCACCATGGTGTGTGTGTGTTGCCAAACACGTATTTATATAGTCGCAAGAAAAAGCTTTCGGTGCTTTGCGCACTCAGAAAATTATTAATGCAATTTAACTCTGTAGTACCAAAGCGAGCAATCATGCACGGAGCGTCACCGCTCAAAAGTACATGCATCTTGTCGTTGACGACCTGCCTATTCATCTCACATGCGGGATTTAAAAACTTCTTACGAGCAACGATTCTGTAGCCCCTCCTGATAACGCGAATTAGAATGTCACGTGCACGCATACGCAACTCAAAGTTGGCCGAAATATTCGGCAATTTGTTTATTTGACATTAACCGCAATTTGGAATTAAAAGTTATTCCCATAGCCAGGAAAAGAACAATCCAAGAGAAATTAAAGCCTAATGGAAACTCAATAAAAGAGAAAAACCATTTATAAGCAACGTACAGGCCGACAAGCTTAATTACAGTATTTTCTGATTTTAAGATGGCGAGCCTAGAAGAATGATAACAAAGCAGAAAAAATATAACTGCGTAAATAATTCCGCCAAAAGTCAACACCCCAATAAAACCGGACTCTGAGCCTCCAAGCCGGCCAAGATCATATCCTTCAAGACTATCCGATAATTGGGTTGCATACAATACTGTTGCACTACTCCCAAATATCCAGTCATTACTATTATTTAGATTATTAAATGCATCTTCATATATTACTGTGCGTGAATCAGTAGACAGATTTCTACCCGACTCGGCCGAAAGTTCAATCGCTTTAGCTTTATCGTTGTTTTCCAAATATTTAAACGGGTTGAAAACGCCCAATACTCCTAATAAAAGCAGCAAAATTGGCAGGAACAACAATACCGTTCTTAGAAACCGTAATGTATATGAGAATATCTTTTTGGAAATCGCGCCTCTAGAAAAAATGTACAAAATTAACATCGCGCATGAAACGGAGATATTCAACACATTTGATCTGTTTTCTATATCCCAAGCGAAACTAATAATGGTAATCAAGAGTACGAGGAACTTCCATTTGGTGCGCAGTAGCGGTAGCAATATGATGAATATGCTGGCAGATGCAACATATGTAATGAATACCAAATTTGACTGCTTATCGCTTGGCCCTTGTATGAGAAATAGGAGCGATAAAGGTAATGTTACGCTTAACATTAGTCTTAATATTTTACTAAGCACAAGATGATTTGCGCCAAGGATGGCAAAACATGGCAGCATTAAAAAAGGTAAAAATACATTTACCAAATAACTCCACTGTACATAGCTTTCTGCGACAAAAATACCATGAATAGCAACGAAAATTCCAAAAAAAAAGAAATAATTTAGAAGTCTTTTTCCGACGAATTTTTCCTGCTTAAAAAACTTGTAATTACTTGCAAACAGAATGCCAATAACGACCGAGCACACAAACTGAATCCACACTAACGGGGTGGACCACTTAAAGAAAGCTAAGAGTATTCCTGTCAATGACAGCAAGTAAACCGGCAGTGACACTAAATAGTAAATCTTGGCCGCCGAGACAGGTTGATGGTTCAATTTATTGCATTACCCGTGCTGATAAACATCAAACCTTTTATCTTGATAGTTATCATCGAAAGGAAGAGCGAAATTATAAATACACATATTGTATTATTTGCCCAAAGCCCCACTTCTGCCAGCGCAAGAGATTCCCTTACAAGAATGTGGTATATGTATATATTTAGCGCATGATCACGCCCCCATAAACCAATTTTCGCATCAAGCGAAGCACCGAATATGGTTCCATTTTGAGCACAGTAGATGAATGTTGCAATGGCTAAGAAAGATATTGCAAAAATACCCGGACCTTTTCCAGCGAATTGTTTGAACGCATAGTGTTCGAAAAAAATGAATGTCAACAAAATTGACATTGTTGCCAATAGACTCTTCACATTAACCTTACCAATAAGAGGTAAATGTTTTCGTATGGGCATTCCAATGATTACAAATGGAAGTGCAATAACTAGCCAGTTTAATTCGTACCAATTTTTCCCCTCTGCAATTGGTACAAATCTGCTCCATAGCGTGAAAGTAAAGTGTATTGTGAACAAAACTGGTAATGCATACAACAAAAAATCTACATGTCTGTATTTTGACACCGCCATCAATATCAACAAAACGTACAAATACGCGAAGCAGTACCAAAGGTGTTCCGTAAAGTTGGAGTCATTGACAAGAATAAATGGTAATATTTTAAACGCTTGGCTGCTTATGTCGATATGGAAGTATTCTTGCTTAATGAGTCGCAATAGCCCATAGACGACCATAGCTTGAGCTATGATCACGACCAGTTTTTTTACGCCACGCTTAGCTCTGGTAAATACTAAACTGTCATCTGCAGAGTACAGATAAAAACCGGAGACTATCAGAAAAAAAGGAACGGCAATCTTCCCCACACTGGCCAAATATGTGTTTACATAGGGAACTGGAAAGCTCGTGTGAAGCGCTACAACTAAAAAAGCACAGATAAATCGTCCGACATCTATGGCGGTATTTCGAGAGTTGAGTGTAATTGCAGTTGATGTCATATTCTTATTGCATCTGGCGCAAGGGCATTTTCAAAATACTGTCGTGGTACCGCTTCCCAAAGGCTTGCCACGAAAATTCCTGGTCAACCCCATCGGCATACTCTCTCATACCAGTCTGCGACTGTGAAAGTTCAAGTGCCTGCTCGATACATTTTATCAATTCATTTAATGTATATTCTTGCATTTCAGTAATCCATTTCTTGTCAACAAGAAACTCACGTAGGTCTCTACCGCCGGTGTGCATGGAACAAACAATTGGCAATCCACACACAAGGGCTTGGGCCTGAACCATTGCCAAACCTTCCTCGCGTGACGGCAAAACAAACACTTTCGCCTTCGCATAATAGGTGAGTAACTGCCACTGGTCCACTGCGTCCACGTGAGTCATATTTGCGTGCTGTGGGAACGCTAGATCAACGAGCGGACCTACGTGGAGGAATTTGTACTTGCCCGTTGCACAAACTGCAGTCAATTGGTCGCAGCCTTTTCGGTTGCTCCAGCCCCCAACCATAATCAAGTCATAAGCGTCGTTCTTTACAAGTTCTGTTGGCTTAAACATAGATAGATCAACGCCATAAGGGTTCTGTATCAGTTTGTCTGCAGATACCCCATTTGCCACGAAACTCTGTTTTACGTGATCGGATGCGATGGCGATGTAATCTGCAAGCGCATAACCCCTGCGAGACCGTTCAGTAAAGTATTCCGGTTGTTGTTTTGCACCAGGTATTTCAGACAGAATCCTTTGCTGCTCTTCAATATGCTTGCTGCCCCATTCCAGGATGGTGATGGCACCAAACTTCTGTTTTGCAGCAGTAAACGATTTTTCGTAGACGGTGCCTAGCGCAATATACACATCGCATGGCCTCATGAAGAAGCTCAGGTAATTATCCAATACGAGATGGCTCAACTTGATGGCCCAATAGGCGCCCTTAGATAGCTTGATAAAGGCCAAGAATGGCAGCATCAACACTAATAAAGAATGGCTGCACTCACGCTTCAGACCAAATTTGACTGCGCGGCTAGTTGGAACATAAGAGTAAAA
>JACMQE010000311.1 GCA_014377145.1 Glaciimonas sp.
CTGAAAATTAGCGACTCGCCAAACCAACTGCGACGAGTTATTCAGACCATCCCTAGGCAAAAGAATAATGGCGTATCGCTTATTCTATGCGGGCTACTTAAAAAAGCTTGATTTAAATTAATGACACTTACTCCCGCCGTCTGCAATAATTTAAAAGCATTTTCATATCTATCTACGGTGTAATTTTTCAACGGATTATTTTCGGGCAGGTGATCTGCATGGATTCAAATTTTTTATGGGAAAATAACTAAAGCCAGGGTAATGCGTTGGCTTTCAAATAACTCATTTACTTTTTTGAAATAATTAAATTGAGGTTAACGTATATTAATCATCAGATTTTTTGGCAAATTCATGTGGCGTAAAGAGCCAATCATTTTTCCCCGTGATAACTGAGGATAGTTCGACAGCATGAATAATCGAAGAGATGAAAAAAATTAAAACTACGCACGTACCCTTGACGCAGTTATCAATTAAGAATTTTGCATATAAATCTTCTTGACTTGATGCGAACTGTTGATCAATACTTTATCGCCATTGTGTTATGGGCACTGCATTTAAAATTGGAAATACAGAAACGGACTTTCATAAAAGTTAACTTGCAGCAAGGCGTAAATGATGGCAATTAGAATAACAGTTGATGCATAAGCTGTCATCGTTTTTCGAGGAAATTTTTTCGTCAAAAATGAATCGACACTGATCGTATTCGGCATGAAGAAAATAATCAAGAAAGCTGAACCAATTGTCAAAAGAGTATATTTCAGCCCCGCTATCCACGCGTAAATATCGGGCATATATCCCAAGTTATATCCATTGAGTCCAAGCATCCCTTTGTAAACAGCGAGTGCGCTGCTGACAGTATCAGAACGGAACATGATGAATGCGGCATTAACAGCGAGGAAAGTTAACGTCCATGCCGCCACCATTTTTATAGTCTTGAATCGTTGATTAATTTTGTTTTTCTTGCTTGAAAGGGGGGAAACTTTTCTCCAGAGGTGGTTGATTACAATATAGAAACCATGCATACTTCCAAAAATCACATATGTCCAATTAGCACCATGCCAAAAGCCCAATATTAAAAAAATAATAACTGTTGGAGCGACCATCGAAAAAAATGTTTCAAAAACCGGTGGAAACCCTTGGCTCAAACGCATGAATTTCAAAGTGATTGGGGTGTACAGATAATCACCGACATATTTGGTAAGAGTGATGTGCCAACGTTGCCAAAAATCAATAATACTTGTGGCCCGGAAAGGCGAGTTGAAGTTGAAAGGCATCCAAATACCAAACAGCAAAGCTGCACCAACAGCCATGTCTGAGTACCCTGAGAAGTCAAAGTAGAGTTGAAAAGTGTAACTAATAGAGGCGGTCCAGGAAGCAAAAAAATTCGGGTTAGTCTCTTGAAGCAAATTGTCATGAAAGCTGGCCACGTAACTATTCAGTGTGTCTGCAATCAATACCTTTTTGGCCAGACCAATGGCAAATATTGACAGTCCAATAACTATCTTTTCGTGTTGCATTACAAAGTTTTTCGCCATCGAAAACTGCGGCATCATTTGCTTATGATGCAATAGTGGACCAGCCAGCAGATGCGGAAAAAATGAAACGAAAAGGGTGTAGTGAATAAAGTCAGTCTCCTTTACTTTTCCCTGATAACTGTCGATTAGAAATGCTATTTGGGTAAAGGTGAAGAAAGAGATGCCTATAGGAAGAATGATGCTGACCGAATCCAGGGGATCGAAGTCCATCAGGATGCGTACTTCATTTATGTTGTCAATAAAGAAATTGACATATTTACAATAGCCCAAGGCCGCTAGGTTGGCTACGATAGCCAAAACCAGCACATACTGTCGATACTTTAGGTTTTCCCTTGAAATTAAAGTGCCGAACCCGTAATTGATCAGGATTGAGACCACTAAAATTGGCAGCGCAAGGATACTCCAGTAGGCATAAAAGAAGATTGAAGCAGTTGCCAACCAGCCAATAGCTAGTCGCTGACTAATTTTCGCCAATAAAAAAAAGCCAGCAAAAACTATCGGCATGAAAATGAATACAAATGCTGAAGAGTTAAATAACATAAGTCATTGAGCGAAAGTTTTTTTCGCATTCCATTCACATAAATTGACTGTAAGCCCTGCTGCACACGCACAGCGAGTCATAGTTTTATAAATTAATTAGCATTAAATATTACAACAATGGCCTATTCATACAAAGTCAATCCACCGAGGGAATGGTGTTGCGATACCTGTACTAAATTCAGGTTGCGACTATCACGAATACATGTCAATAGTTATTGGTTTACTTAAGAATATCTTCTGGTTGTCGGCAGACTTGCACATCCTTGATAGCAAAACTATCGCTCTTTCCGGGGTAAACCCGCACCTTCGTAAAACCACGACCATTCGACGGCAGTGGTGACTTGACGTTATGAGCGGCGTCATCATCCGGCACATTCATGGTAAAGCGGCGCGTAGCAATACCCTGTCCCGTACCTTCCAGAATTAAGGTTTTTGATCCCGCTGTGACGGCGCGTGCCACCAAGTAATCCAATTGTTCTAACGGCTTATCAAACATAATTTCGACAAACTCGTTGTCATTGGTTGGCCCGGTAACCAAGTCTTTACCCTTCATATTAGCGGGATTTGCAGCAAGACCGACCCGAGCCAAACTCGCGGTCACCGTGGACGGTTTGCAAGTGGACTGCACCCAGGCTGAGGCACGCAATAGCCACTCGGTATTGTTGCTCACATAGCGGGCGTCTCGATACTTGTTATCCGGTGGCGCATGCATAAGTTGCTCAGGCCACTCCCAGATCAACAACTTGGGTCCGTTGGCTTGGAATGCAGGGCTTTGCAAATAGGTTTCCATGCCAACCCAGGGCCCTATATCACCCGTCACAGAAACATTCAAAATGTCGCGCTGTAGCACATAGCGCAGTCCATCCACAAAGCCGGTCCAGTCTTTCGAGGAACTGCTACCTGAAACTGTAATCCCAATCGGCGAACGTCCGTCATCGCTGAATGGCTGCGCTCTGGTCACGCTGACTTGCGTGAATTGTTCAGGTGCAAAGGGGCCAGAATTGCGCGGCAATACAGTCAGCAAATTCCGCCCCTTGGACGGAAGTTTGCGCTTGCCAAAACTTATTTTGTACACCGCTTCAGGCGTTGCATCGAGTGCCCCTTTGAGGACCTTGTTGGCGTCGATGCCTGCCTTAATGGTTTCTGCCGCAAGCATGGAGCCTGTCAGGTTCCAGTGCGAGTCAAGCCGAAAGAACAGCGGGGTGTCTGAATTGCGCTTGGGGCTGCTCATGAAGGGCGTGTTGAGATCAATCACCGTCACGCCTGCCGCTTGTAACGCTTTGCCTATCTGATCGTAATTGCCCGCCATGTAGTCTGTGAACTTGACGCTATCGGGAAGATGTTCCGAATAGATGCGCATCTTCAAAGGCACCATCGTCAATGCCAAGCTGACGCCGTTGGCCTTAAGAACTTTATTGAAACGCCCAATTAACTCTATTGACACTGCCGTCTGGGCTGCATCGGTTGATCTCAACTGTTCATATTTATTGAAGAGCCACTCGTTTTTCCCAACGATACCTTCGGTTTCCTGGCTACGCACAGTTGAAATGCCAAGACTGCCGGTCAACAGGGCGCAGCATAAGCATTTAGAAACAGTCCATTTATGAAACATCTGACTTTCTCCTGATTTAAAGACTTAAAACCGTGAATATCCGGTGGGCACTTTAGGGACTCTATCTCTAGTAGTGCGCCCCGTTCGGAATATGCAGCTAGTAAGCGCTTCATGGAAAGTCTTTCCTTAGTGCGCAACACTGATTAGCTATGGCGCTGGTGCAAAAATTACGGAAGAACTTATACGAAGGCGCTTAGTATTTTAATATTTGAACTGGACAGGCTGGAGCCATATTTTCTTAGTAGTCTATAAGGCAATAATTAAGGCTAGAGCTCTTGACCTGCAAGGAATTAATGCCTGCTTGGAGTTTCCTCAATTCTCGAAACGATTCACATAAATTTAGAAAAAGCTGGAGCAAAAGATGGACAAAAAATACGCGGTGCCGCAAATGATCGAGTCACTGCAGTCTCCATATTTCGTGCTGTCTAAGTGTAACCGTTTAGTAACCACTCAGTTCAATTTGCAAAGTTTGGCTGAATTGTCTGGCGGTTAAACACGCTGATCAGGCATTCAAACAGATTGTTTTTTTGCTTGGTCACCAGTGGGCGCGGCAAGAAGTCCTCCAGTAACAAGGCGCTTATCCTACTCAAGGATATTTGGCTTTACCCGCTACGCAAGAACTTCGCTGCCGTTTTGCTTGAGTAGAGGGATGGGGTTGGCCGAATGTTTACAATTCGGGGGGGCTGGGGCGTGAGCAATTCGCGTCTTTGCGTCATGCTTGTGTGGGTGTGAGTTTTGCAGGCCGACTAAATGGCAAGCGTTCTCTTGATCGGGACTGAAGAGAATTCGTACTTGCGGATGTCTAATTCCCAAGTCTCTACATCGTCAATTTCCGAGGCCTGCTGGAATCCGAGCTTCTTGTAGTGGTCTTTAACGATGACGTTGCGCGTGCTCGGGATATAGCGACCCAGCAATCGAGTTGCACCTGCCTGCGCAGCATGGGTCACAAGGTCGTGCAGGACGGCTTCCTCGACGCGGCGTCCGAGTACACGGCAGCTCATGAGCCAGGTGTCGATTTCCCAGACATCAGCGGCCTTCTTACAGACAACCACACTGATCATTCCGTTGTCGCCCAACGTGTCTTTCAGACGAATCTGGCGAGTGAAAACAGAAGGATCCTTCTCCAACTGCTCGACTTCGATTTCATCGTAGCGTTTCGTAGTCAGGTTGAACTGGTTAGATTTACTAATCAACTGTGTAATACGCGTGCGACCCGTTGAATTGAACGGCGCAAGCGTTATTTCCATGTCCAGCGAATTGAGATAGGCGTTCATATCGGATGCGCCGTTGAGTATCTGACTGCGGCGCGCATTGTCCTGATAAAATGTCGCGCGCTGACGATCTTCATCGGAAAAAGTAATGGCTTCGAAATAGCCGGCGGCAATCAGCGTGCGCGCATACAAAGCCGGGTCTGTGGGTAACTCAGGCACGGCTACTTCGGGCAACTCCCTTCTGACCAGCAATCGTTCGGCCGGATTGTCGTCGAGAAACACCATGCTATCCAGACCGAGCGACAGAGTTGCGGCAATTGCTCTGATGTTCGACGCCTTATCCGACCAGTTGGCCATGAACACCGCTATATGGCTCTCTTTGATGAGCATGTCGGGATGCTCTTGGAACGGCTGACGCGCGGTCGCGTCTTCGTTCTTGGAAGATACGGCGAGCACGACCCCCCGTCCGCGCAATTCCAGTGCAATCCTCTGCACATGCAGGTGCGCTTCGCCGGTTGCGTCGCCATTGCCGATCAGGATGCCGTCCACGCCGTCATCGCCGATCACGCCGCCCCACAGGGTATTGTCGAGATCGAGGATCAGACACCGGCGACTCTTGCCGAGTCGAGCGGCCAGGATGCGGCAGATGTAGTCTGCATAAATCGGTAAGAACTTTTGTGCGAACGGAAGCTTTGCAATATTCCACAGCGTCGGATCGTGCCAGTTGGCCAGTCCGACATTGGCGGCCAAGCCAGCAATATCCACGATAAAGGTGTTGTCGGAGGCAAGTGTATCGAGCTCGTTGTTGAGGCGATTCAACAGCCACGTTAGCGCTCCCGGTAAACGACCTTCATAGCTGCCAGAAAGGGTCTCAGCTGGCATGGCAAAGTTTTGGATGAGGATCTGGGCACCGCTCTTGGTGCGCACCGATTCGATCACTGAGCGAATGTAGGCGACGCAGTCCTGCACATTCTGAAGTGCCGCTGACGCATCACCCGGGCTCGCAACGAACGGAAGGCCACGGTAATCGATACTGATCAGTACCGCACTCAGGTCTTGACCCGTGAACGAGGATGC
>JACMQE010000312.1 GCA_014377145.1 Glaciimonas sp.
AACGTGGTGGTGTGTTTGCCGGTATCCAGCGCAGCCGAAATCTCGCGCACGGCAATGTCCGCATCAGGCACCAGCAAGTTGATGAGCGACGATTTACCCATGCCTGATTGGCCGATTAAAATCGTCGATTGCCCTGCCAATAAAGGGGTTAACGTCGCGCAGGTTGCTTCAGGCGCGGCGCGAGCCGACACTTCATGTACCGGATAGCCGAGTCCCGCATAGAAGGCCAGCCGCTGGCGCGTTTTGGCGAGAGATTCGATGACATCAATTTTGTTGAGAATAATATGAACTGCGACACCCGCAGCTTCTGCCGCGACCAACGAACGCGATACCAGGTCGTCGGAGAAGCCGGGCTCGGTTGCCACCACGATAAATAGTTGCGTGACGTTGGCGGCCAGCAGTTTCGATTTGTACTGGTCCGACCGGTACAGCAACGTCTTGCGCTCGGTGATGGATTCGATCACGCCCTGGTTGGGCGACGTTAGCTGGAGCGTGACAACATCGCCGACTGCAACGTCGCTTTTTTTACCGCGGGTAACACATTGCAATTTAATGGTGTCGGTTTGCGCAAGATAATGGCGGCCGTGCGCAGCAATGATAGTGGCAATGACGTTACTCATTGGTCACGCAAAGGATTGCTGAAAAATCGCATCCACTTTAGCTGCGCATATGAAATCGTTTTCGGATAGGCCGCCTTGCCCATTATTGACGGAATGGGTATCAAATTTCACGATACAACGGTTGTAAGTGACGACCAGTTCGGGATGATGGTCTTCGGCATGAATCACATAGGCAATTGGGTTGATGAATGCCAGCGTTTCATAGTAGTTCTTGAATGCGAAAATTTTTACGATTTTGCCTTCTTGCAGTGTCCAGCCGTCGAATGCGGCAAGATATTCCGTGATCTGGGGATCGGTCAAACCGGCTTTCTGAGGGGCGCATTTTTTTTCAAGTAATTCGGCAGTGTTTGGCATGATAAATCTTCGCTTAGTTGGCAAGCAATTTGCTGATCCGCGCAGTCGCAGAGGGATGGGAGTCGTAAAAAGCGGAGTGCAACGGGTCCGGCGTCAGCGTCGATGCATTGTCCTCGTATAATTTTACCAGTGCAGAAACCAGATCTTGCGCATTGCTGTGCTTGGCGGCGAACGCGTCTGCTTCAAATTCATGTTTGCGTGAGCTGATGGAGGTGAGCGGCGAAAGCAGGAAAGTAAACACCGGCAGCGACAGCATGAAAAGAATCAGCGCCATGGCATCGTTGCTCGCGCCCATCATCGGATCGACACCCAGGCCGGTATAGAACCAGGTCTGGGTTTTCAAATATCCCAGCAGCGCCAGAAAACCAAGCGACACGGCAAACATCACCGCGATGCGCTTGACGATATGCTTCAGTTTGAAATGACCTAACTCGTGAGCTAGAACTGCCTCGATTTCTTCCGGTGCGAGACGTGACAATAATGTGTCAAAAAATACAATACGTTTGGCGGCTCCAAAACCTGAAAAATACGCATTGCCATGTGCGCTGCGTTTGGAACCATCCATCACGAACAGGCCTTTCGATGCAAATCCGACGCGCTGCATCAGATTCTCGATACGTGCGCGCAAACTGTCATCCGTCAATGGCGTGAATTTGTTGAATAGCGGTGCAATCACGGTGGGGTAGAGTACCAGCATCAACAACTGAAAGCCGCTCCACACAATCCACGCATACAGCCACCATAAGTCACCGGATTTTTCCATCAGCGTCAGGATGACCCATATCAACGGCAAGCCGATGACTGCGCTCAGTGCTATGCCTTTTACCATGTCGGTAATGAACAAACTTTTTGTCATTTTGTTAAAACCGAACCGTGCCTCCAATACAAATTGTTTGTAATAATCGAAGGGCAAGTCGATGATCCCCGAAATGATGGCAAATGCAATCAGCAATCCAAGTTGATACGTCATGCCGGAGCCGGTAATATTGAGCACGGCAGTCGATAGCCACTGTAACCCGCCGAACAAAGTAAATCCTATCAGCACAGCAGTATTAACCAATAGTAAAAGCAGGCCCAGCTTGGTCTTGGCTATGGTGTAATCGGCGGCTTTTTGATGTGCAGCAAGCGCAATTTTTTGTGCAAACTGGGGCGGCACCGCGTTGCGATATGCAAGCACATGACGGATATGACGTGCGCCGAGCCAAAAGCGAACTACTAATGTGATGACAAGAAAACTAACAAACAAAACTGAAAACACGAGTGAATACATTCTTTGCCTGTGAGAAAATGGCGAAACATCTAAGGAAAAACAATTATGTCACAAGCTACCGAACTACAACCATCTGCAGCCATACCGATTCGTCCGAACGAATTCAATCTGGTTTGGGTGGATATGGAAATGACAGGCTTGGACCCGGATAGTGACCGCATTATTGAAGTTGCTGTAGTTGTCACGGATTCAAATCTCAATATTCTGGGCGAAGGTCCTGTGTTCGCAATTCATCAGTCGGACGAGATGCTCGATGGCATGGATGCATGGAATAAAGGCACGCATGGCCGCTCCGGTTTGATTGAACGGGTCAAGGCCTCGACGGTGTCGGAGGCGCAAGCCGAGAGTGCGTTGATTGATTTTCTCAAGCATTTTGTACCGAATGGAAAATCGCCCATGTGCGGTAATACGATATGCCAGGATCGCCGCTTCATGGTGCGCGGCATGCCGAAACTGGAAGCGTTTTTTCACTATCGCAATCTTGATGTATCGACACTAAAAGAATTATGCAAGCGCTGGAAGCCGGAACTGGCCAGCGGCTTCAAAAAGCATCAAAAACATACCGCATTGGCTGACATTATCGAATCGATCGAGGAGTTACGCTATTACCGGGAGCATTTTATAAAGGCTTGAGATCGATGATCCGGATCTAATAAACAATAATGACGATGGAGTGGATATGTTAGCCATAAAAATTATTGCCGCAGCGCTTTTTACAGTGTCTACCTATGGCGTAAACGCTGAAAACGTTGGTGAAGTCAGCACGGCTTTCAAGCTGATCGGTCCGAACCATAAAGTTGTGGTGGAGGTATTCGATGATCCGAAAGTAGCCGGCGTCAGTTGCTATCTTTCGCGTTCCAGAACAGGCGGCATATCCGGCGCGATAGGTCTGGAGGAAGATAAGGCCGAATCGTCCGTGGCATGCCGACAGGTCGGCGCAATCCAATTTAATGGTACGTTGCCTCGCCAGGAGGAAGTTTTTTCCGAAAAGGCATCGCTGCTTTTCAAACATGTTCGTGTGGTGAGGATGGCCGACGCAAAACGAAATGCGCTTGTATATCTTGTCTACTCGGATCGGCTCATTGACGGAAGCCCAAAAAATAGTGTTACTGCGGTTCCGGTACCTGCCAATCAACCTATTCCAATCAAGTAGCATCAGGTAGTAAAACCTGGGTTGCTCTATAGAGTACTCATGGTTTGTTTCAAGGGAGAGGCACGAAAGGGTTACACGGCCTTTCGTGTGAGTATTGCAAGAAACCTTTAAGGCGTGGTCGTCATATCACGGGATATCCGGCGTGAGTTGCGGGCTTCATTGTTTTTCAAACTACTTTTATTCATTCGCGATGTGCTCGTCATGCGCTTTGATGATTTGAATACAGTGTGCCGCTATTTTCATACTAGTTGTCTCAAATTAATGTTGATATGGGTATCAACCATCTACACTGTGATCATAGTCATATAAACATTTTGGAGAAATAATCATGAATATGCGAACATCTCAAAAAGCAGAGTCACGACAGCGGATCGTGGAAGCAGCCGGTTACAGACTTCGCGAAAGCGGCGCTGCGGGAACAGGCGTGGTAGAAGTCATGGCCGACGCAGGTCTTACCCACGGTGGTTTTTACGCGCATTTCGATAGCAAGGAAGATCTTCTCAAGGCTGCGTTGCAAGAGGCGATGTTATCGCGTGAGGGCTGGGTAGCCGGTCTTGATGATATGTCGCATAAAAAGCGCCTCAGCATTCTTCTGGAACGTTATCTCAATCCGCAGCATCGGGATAATCCCCGCGACGGCTGTCCGGTACCGGCAGTCGCCCCCGATATGATTCAAGGGGATGCAGCAATGCAGGCCGTATTTGCAACGGAGGTTGAAAAGTCCATCGCTGCCGTTACGCGTATCTTGAAAGCAGATTCTGGCAGCCGTTCGTCTGCTGCTGCGCGAGCCAATGCCATGGCTGCGATTTCGCTTTGTGTGGGTGGACTTTTACTTGCTCGCGCGGTTGGCGACAGCAAGTTGTCCGACGAAATTCTCCAGGCGTCCAGACAAGCCGGTGAACGCGCCTTTGTGGAAAGCGGCACAGATAAAGGGCCAGCCCAAACAGGCATTGCGCTTGACGGTTCCGTCAAAGCCCGTGCGAAACGCAAGATGCCGAAATCGTAACAGTGCGATCGACGTTAAGTCATATGCATTGAAACGGTTTTATCAATGCATAAGCGGCAGCGCTATGCAGGCTCCAGCGTATGCCGCATTGGCTTGCTCGCTTCCGGCTTGACTTGTATGCTGAACTGACGCAACGGCACAGCATTTTCCGAGCAGGCAAGGGTACTTGCCTGAACCGGCTCCGTCCCCCCGACAATGCAATCTGCATGGTTTTCATTGCACTGCTCGACATTGCTTTTGCCATAGTCAAAGAGCATCGATTCAGCCTTGAAATAATTTCGGAGAATCGGAAATAGTGGGCAGCAGAGATGTAATGATCGACCCTCGAAAAACGCGGTTTTATCAAGTGAAACCTGGGCCATGTTTCACATTAATGAGATCAATCTTATTTGAAGAGTAAGATAAGTCCTTTAGGTCAATCCAATGCGTGTCGTTGAACATTCCGATGCGAAATCTTATACTTTGCAAATCGTCTGCTATTACAAACGCTTAATTGCATCGTACATTTGCATACGGAAATTTTAATGAACATTGAAAATACATCGCCTGATAAAGAAATTTCGGTCGAACGGCGCCTTCAGCTTTTGCTCGATAGCGTCAATGACTATGCGATCTGTATGCTTACGCCGGAAGGCAAAGTAAATAGTTGGACCAGCGGTGCACAACGCATCAAGGGCTATTCGCCCGATGAGATTATTGGCACACATTTTTCATGCTTTTATCTGGCTGAAGATCAGGCTGCCGGCCTTCCTGAAAAAGCATTGCGCATTGCACTGGCAAATAAAAAATATGAAAGCGATGGCTGGAGAGTTCGCAAGGATGGCAGCAAGTTTTGGGCGCATGTGGTGATCGAGGTTATTTATGATTATCAAGGCGATTTTGTCGGGTATGTAAAAATTACGCGCGATATTACGGCAAAACAAAATGCTGCAGAAGCACT
>JACMQE010000313.1 GCA_014377145.1 Glaciimonas sp.
GCAAAAGCACAACCGGTGGCTTCACTCACCTACTGGTTGAGCCAGGGTCTGGCCCGATTCTATTCTAAAGTAAGCATTACGAATAGACATATCGCTAATATGGCGATCAAAACGCCTGCGATCCATCCAAGTATTTTCAATGCAATAGATCGGGTAGCAGTCATAGACGTTTATGGATTGAGACATTAACGCATTTTGCTATTTGAAGCCGTTGAACATTGCGCGTGCGCTCAACGAGTTTAACGTGTTCACCAGCTGATACAACATCGAATGTGTAAGCCCTAATAATATTGCGGTTGTAATGCTGTTTAGCGTACATGGATTTGAGCTTGACAACACCTTCTCGTCATTAAGAAAGCAGCACCTAGGTGGAGCTCCCGACTTTTTAACTAATTCGTAAAAAACCCCTCACCATAAACGATAGCTCAAAATACGCTATAGCAGAGAAATTTCTAGTTCCCCTGTAAACTACGTTTGCAATGTCATCAAACTGGCATTGTCACCGGCCGCTGTATTGTTTGCGCACAAAGCGCGTTCAGCGAGCAATCGCCATAGCGGAATCGGTGCAAATTCTGAGGTTTTAAGGACCGGGATCAACGCGCCTTCACACGCTGCCAGTAGCCAGTACTGCTGCTAGCTGATTTAATATTACTGCGACTGTTTGTGCGCTGCATAAGATTGTCCCACGTGGTGCAAATGTCAACGTGTTGCGTTCACCGGTAGAGCTGGGTAAGACCATTGAGGTGCCCAACCAGCTCTGGTGAATGTATTCTTGGCCCAATCCAATAAAGCTTGTAATGCGGTGGTTCCTTCACTAAAAAACGCGTTGGCTTCATGAATCGTGTGTGCACCTAGGTGATCAGCGGTTGCCTTTTTAAGCGCTTCAAATATAGCGAACCACCGGCTTTCCCTTCGCCACCGAACGGCTGCACAATGACGAATGCGCCGACGATATTTCGATTGACATAGATGCTGCCGACATTGGCAATACGTGAAATAAAATCGATTGTTTCATCGATACGTGAATGCACACCAAGCGTTAATCCATAACCGCTATTTGTAATCACCGCGATTAGCTGCGGCAGTTGGTTGCGAGTGTAACGTAACACATGCAACACAGGTCAAAAAATTTCGCGTTGTAGTTCATGTAGCCCACCTATTTCAATCATTGTTGGTGCAAAGAAAGTACCGTAATCTTCTTCTGATGAAAGTGGTGATTGAAAAAATCTTTTGCCGTGGCTTTCACCTTGTCAATATGCATTAGTAATTGCACTTGCGCTTCAGCATCAATGACGGGACCGATATCAGTGATCAGCCGGTCTGGATTGCCTATACGCAAATCTTGCATCGCTCCTTTCACCATGTGTATGGTGCGATGCGCGATATCGTTTTGAAAACATAAAACACGCAACGCTGAACAGCGCTGACCGGCAATATCGAAGGCTGAACTTAAGATGTCCACAACGACTTGTTCGGGCAGCGCACTGGAATCAACAATCAACGCATTTTGACCACTAGTTTCTCCAATAAATGGTAAATCCATTCTTTCTTTTACAGCGCATTTTGCAAGCTTGCGATTAATCAGTTGCGCGACCTCGGTCGAGCTGGTGAAAATAACACCTTTTACGCTTGCATCGGCTGTCAACGCAGCACCAACATTTTCGCCGCGACCCGGTAGCATTTTCAATGCGGTACGCGGAATACCTGCGCGATGCAAAATTTGTACGGCACAAATGGCGATTAGCGGTGTTTGTTCTACTTGTTTAGCCAACAATACGTTTCCATTAGCAAGCGAGGCGCTTACTTCACCTACAGAAATTGCCAACAGAAAATTCTATAGACTAATACAGACGACGGGACCAAGGGCTGGTGCGTTTTATGCAAGTCGGATTTGTGCGGCGTAATAGCGTAAAAAATCGACTGCTTTACGTACTTCCGCAATTCCTTTAGGTAATGACTTTCCGGCTTCTCGAATTGCTAATGCAATGAATTCAAACTGATTTTTTTCGAACAAGTCGGCCGCCCGTAATAATATTCCGGTGCGCTCTGCTAGGACGGTGGTTTGCCGGTCGACGGCATAAGCCGTTGCCGCTTGCAGCGCATGTTTAATATCTTTGGCGCTGGCTTCAAGCACATTACCAACGATATTGCGATGATCAGCGGGATTCAAAACTAATATTGACACACTTTCATCGTTACTCTGATTTTCTGTTGCCGAAGTGCTGGAAATCGTTATCAATCGGGCGCAAAACATCTTCATTGTTGAGATCAACGCCGGCAGAATTTTTGCGCTCAGCACCGTACAGTGCGCGCGGTAGAGCGATGTTTGCGTGGGATTCGCCACCCAGTTTGCGTGCATTATCCAGCTGATTGGCAATTAACATATTGATATTGATATTTTCATCGACGATTTGATTCGCGAACGAAGAGTTGTCGTCATTTTACAATAGCCGCCGTAATAGGTACGCCATTAACCTTTGATGTGACCTAACCGGCGCATAAATGCGGCAAGGCTTGTCTAGATTATTTTTTCCGAAGACCTGATCGTAGAGCGTTTCCCCCATGCCATGCAAACATTGAAACTCATAATTGGTAATGCCTTTTTCTTGTACCTAGCTTTAAATAGTCGCTAACGTGTGCGCGTTATGGGTAGAAAATTGCGTATAGATGATGTCATTGGTAGCGAGTAATTTTTGCGCGCAAGCAAGGTAAGAAACGTCAGTATATATTTTGCGGGTATAGATCGGATAATCTGGCATGCCATCGACTTACGCACGCTTGATTTTTGCATCCCAATACGCGCTTTTCACCATTCGCCTCATAAATTTTTTACCGCTACGACGTGCCAGATCAGTCAGATAATCTATGACAAACGGGCCGTGTTTTTGATAGCCCTGTACGACTTAACTAAGGCCTTGGAAATCTGCCAGATCAGGATAAAACGCTAAAGCTTCCATCAGATCGAGCGACAGTTCCAGACGATCGGCTTCTTCGGCGTCGATTTCAAACCTATGTCGTACTGTTTGGCTAACAATAGAGCAATTGCTTGAGGCGCGGTAATAGCTCAAGTCAAGGTACGTTTCTGCTGAGCGCGTGAATAGCGCGGATAGTTTTACTGAAATGCCTGAACCATCTTTAATTCCACGTCCTACTGAGGTGCGGCGGATGGCGTGAATCGCAGTTTCATACGAAGGGTAATACGCGCATGCATCTTCTTCTGTTAATGCAGCTTCGCCTAGCATGTCATGGGAATAGCAATAACCGCGCTTTTCATTCTCCGACTATTTTTGAGCGCTTCGTCGATAGTTTACCCGGTGACAAACTGATTAACCAGCATGCGCAGGGCGACATCAACACCTTTGTGGATGAATGGTTCGCCGCCCTTGCTGATGAATTTGCTCAATACTGATCCGAGACTGCGTTCGCTGTTGGTGCTAATCAGTTTGCCAGTGATTAACAAGCCCTGGATTATGGCATTTACGAACATTGATGGTGATTTTCCCAGATGACGACACCAATCGCCTTTGCTGATTTTTTCGGCAATCAGACGATCCGCAGTCTGATAGTCAGAAATGCGCAACAGCCCTTCGGCCAGACACATCAGTGGAATGCCCTCTTCCGATGACAAGGAAAACTCATGCATTAGCGCATCTACGCCGGAAGCACGGGTGCGTTTCTCGCGCACGGATTGCAATAGCTTACGCGCCAATTGTTGGCTGGCGGCATGTGTGCTCGGAGTATCTTCCACTTACCCTAGCAACCATTGTACGGCAAGCGATTCATCGCGCCGGTAGGCAGCGGTGGTGGTGGCGCGCAAAGATGTTGGATGACGCATTACTTCTGCGTGAAATACTGCAAATGGGATCGGCCCATAGGAGAAGTCAGCGATGATTGCGTCAGCATAGTGGAGATCTCGAAAGAAGTAAAAGATTATAAAATAAAAGAAAACCAGTAGAATTATAGATGTTCGCAAATCAGTTGATTGTAGGCTTCATTAGGATAGATTTATTTTAGTAATTCTAAATATTGTCAGAATTTTCTCATCGATGAGAAAATTTGACCGAATAAAATTCGTATGGGAATGATCAATACGTTCTATAAAATCAGTAAAAGAACTCTGTCTGAATTACAAAATGATGGTCGGATCAGTAATGTTGACCCGTCAGGAAGAGTAAACTTGTCGCCCGCTGCTTTTCTGGAATGGGTGCGTAAATTGCAGGATGCTGGCTATATCTCGTATTACACGGCGCAACTTAATCCACATTTGCTAGATACAGCCTTGCTGATGTTTATTGAAGTAGTGTTAGATCGTACTACGCTTGAGGTGTTTGATGCCTTTAGTAAGAGCGTTCAGGGCATTCCAGAGGTGTTGTTGGAATGCCACACGATGGCTGAGGGTTTTGATTATTTAGTCAAGGCGCGGGTTAAAGACATGAACGCATATCGCGAGTTTTTGGGGATATCTATATGAAGCCGATAAAATCGAAGATTGAAAATGATCTACGTAAATCTTTATATGAGGCATAAGTGTTTTTATGATTGGGCTCTGTAACGAAGATCAGTGATCTCGCGTAGCTGATTTTCAAGAGAGTTTAAGTTTGCTTAAAGCAAGCGTGGTCGTTCAAGTAGGCAGTTTTTCACCAGCGGATGATTGGACGGTAATCAAGCGATCACGCTTTTAACAAAGTAGCTTTCCTATTTCTTATCCCTCTAAATATTTTTCAAATTTGCAAATCCCATCACATTTTTCCTGAAATTAAAACGATACGTTATCGTCTAAACAATGTGCAATGAAAGCAAATAAAAGGGCTTTTTCCTAGAAATTAAAACATGTCGGTGCGACACCGAAAGGCAACCGTTAGACTAGCCTATATACTAATCTATTAATATTCAATCCGAAAAAAATCGTGAATATCGAAATTGGGTCTTAGGAAGCGAAAACAAAATTGCCGGAACTCTTGCGCGGCGTGCAATTGGGCAACCGTTACACGATCACTCTCAGAGGAGAAGCGATTGCTGATCTATTCCCTTCGGACGCATCGCAGAAGACGGACGTTGCCACAGGGGTAGAGCCCACATGCAGCAGCTGATGGCGTCGTCCTATCTACCGATCATCGGAATTGACACCAAGGCGCTGAGCGAGGAAGGGCGCGATTAATGCGATTTGTTCTTAATAATTCCGTCACCATGCGCTGGCTGTTCGGCGACGGTTCGCCCAGCGACCAGGCATACGCCAAACAGGTATTGGTCTCAATCTCAGAGGCAAGTCTTGGTGCTTAGTGTTTGGAGCCTGGAAGTCGCCAACTTGATCGCTAGAGCCGAAAAAATTCGGACTAACGGAGGCGCGAAGTGCGGAATTTGTGCATGCGTTCCAGCAGATGCATATCCAGGTTGATCCTGAAACAAGTACTCATGCTACAGGAGATACCTTGCAACTGGCGCGACGCTATACTTGTCGGCATACGACGCTGCGTACTTGGAACTCGTACTTAGGGAGGGGTTGCCGCTCGCCACGCTGGACTATGGGCTGGCCAAGGCAGTCAAAAAGGCCGGTGCCAAGCGATTAATTTTGAAATCTCAATAAACAGGATCGGGGGAACAGCAATCTTGACGGGACGCTGACCGACCTGGCGGGACGCTGCGCTAAGTGCGGGGACGATGCCGACCTGATCGCGATAGGGGCGGTTTTTTGGGAGCCCTGCTAAAACGCCTGTGATTACTCGGCGAAGCAATGACGCATGTGCGATGGAAATGGGAATAGGTGTAACGGCTTGCGTTTGAAACTGGCCATAATCTCATCTGACGACGTTTCTAGTTCAAATTAATTGCACATGAAAAGTCGCTCGTGCTCATATTAACTGCAAATGACGTGAATCAATATCTTTTACCATCAAGCATGCACTGCTTGCGCCACCAACGGTAAGCCAAGGCTGTACAAACACGATTTATTGTGTCAAAACGCGGGGCACTATCTGGTCGCAATGCTTTGTATAAAGCTTCGTGGAAGATTCCTACCGATTTAGCTATTTCAGTCATCCCGCGAGGGCGAGCAATATCGCCCAGTGCTGCAGCTAGTAAGACGGCATCATTTGCTTCCAGAATGTCGGTCAAGTAGGCAGCAATAGACTCTTCATTATCAAGATAAGACGTTGCGTCAAATCCTGGTAGATCGCTCACTTTAATGCGCTTGCTCAGGTCTATCTACTCCTGTTAATCCAGCAATGCTACCAGTGTTTTGGCACGTTTTATGTCATTTTTTATCACCAACAAGCAACACGATAATCTGTGCCCCATGGTGGGTGAAATACATACGCCACTCTGCCGCTATATGTATGCGCAGCTCAAAAACACCTTCACTAACCGGCTCAACGTCGCCCATTAATCTGCGCTCCAACCGCTTTATTCTAGCCACAAAAGTACCACGCACTGTTGCATCGGTCAGGCTGTCGAGCCAAGTAGTAAATTCAGGCAGTGGTTTTATTTGTGGTATACGATAATCGCAATCGTTCAATTACAATGCGTCAAATAGTTTCTTTGTGCCAATTCCTCGCCACATCGAAACCGTATCATATGAGTACACCCAAATGGGCCATCACAATGAGACGGTTTTTGTGTCTCAATAGGATTGTTTTGGGAATTCCGGCATGCTGTTGTCGAAGGATCTAAAGACTAACCAGCTAAATTCAGATTATGGCGCTCCACGAATATACCCTTGTTTCTAGCAGCGATCAAGACTTCACGCTGCAGGAACAAGGACTGTACGCTGCCGGCTGCGAGGTGATCTGGGCAGAGAAAGCGAACGGCACAAGCCGGGAGAGCCGGACTGAATTGCAGGTTTTGCTGGATTTTCCGCGGCGGAGAGACACACTTGTCGTCACCCGTATTGACCGTCTTGCACGTAGCATCAAAGATCTGCAAGATATCGTATTCATGCTGCAGAAACAAGGCGTCACCTTCAAAGCGACAGAGCAGTCGATCGATACCCCGCATTGCGGTAGGAAAAGCTTTCCTGGATATGTTGGGTGTTTTTGCAGAATTCGAAACCAATCTCCGGCGTGAACGTCAGCTGGAAGGCATTGCTGCCGCCAAAGCCAGTGGCGTCTACCGTGGACGCAAGCCCTCAATCGACCCCGCTGAAGTTTAACGTCTTCGCTTCGAGAAAAATCTAGGCGTGACGGAAACTGCACGCCGGCTTGGTGTCGGTCGCACCTTGGTGTATCGGGTGCTGGCGCAACATGGATGGCCGGCGTAAGGTAATTTTCGTCGATTCAATGCTGCAATTGTGGCAGCGGCTTGATCGCTTGCCGCGCAAAAGTCTGGAATGCGCCACCCAGATAGCTGCGGTGGCCGGCTTGTATGGAGGTCCCCTAGACGACCGTGTATCAGGCGCTGCAAGTGCCCCAGAAACCACACACCGCGCATGCTGCCGCAAATGGAATTGGAACGTTACTGCGAGCTGATCGTGGCATTGAAGTTACGCACGACCAATAAGGCCGAGCATCACCTTTCCAATGTGCGGGCCATCGATCTGATGGAAGATTACATTTTGGAGAAGGTGCAAGACTTAGTCAAGATTCCAAAAAGTCTGCTGCGCTGCCCAACCGTCAATCGCTATTTGTTCCTGTTGCCTTTGGATTACCACCACCTGTTACGAGAACCTCCGACGTTTCGTTTCCAGGCCAAGTGTAGCAACGACTTGGCAATTCGACA
>JACMQE010000314.1 GCA_014377145.1 Glaciimonas sp.
GCAGTCGCTGGGAGACGTATCCACCACGTCGCACGGAAGAATTGAATGTCATGAATTAAGTCAAAATTTAATATGAGAGATTGCGCGATACAATGGATTTTAGGGCTTACTGAAAATCAGTCTTTGTAAAGAGTGTGTGATTTATAAGAGTTGATAAACAATGCCTACGCGGCTTTACATTTCGCTGGGGTGCCGACATCGCGACGTGCAGTTCGACTTTTTTCATCGGTAAATTGATTATTGCGCTGCACAAAAATTTTGCGTCAGCCCTCAGAATAGGCAATAAAAATTTATAACGGAAGAACATGAAAATAACAATTATCGGTACTGGTTACGTTGGTTTGGTGACAGGCGCTTGCCTGGCTGAGCTAGGAAACGATGTTTTTTGTCTCGATCTCGATCAAAAGAAAATCGCGATGTTGAATAGTGGGGGTATCCCCATACACGAACCAGGGCTGTCTGAGATTGTTAGCCGAAACTGTGCGATTGGCCGATTACGGTTTTCGACCGATATCGAAGCTAGCGTCGCGCACGGCCAAATTCAATTTATCGCTGTTGGCACCCCTCCGGATGAAGATGGGTCAGCCGATTTGCAATATGTTCTAGCCGCCGCACGCAATATCGGCAAACACATGACTGATTTTAAGGTGATTGTCGATAAGTCGACTGTTCCGGTAGGGACCGCAGATAGAGTCAGCGCGGCGGTTCAGTCTGAACTGGCGGCCAGAACACCGACTAATGAAGCAATAAAATTTTCAACTGTATCTAATCCGGAGTTTCTAAAAGAAGGTGCTGCGGTGGATGATTTCATGCGTCCCGATCGTATTGTGATTGGCTGTGATGAAGGCATCGAAGGCCAGCAAGCCCGTGCTCTGATGACGCAACTGTATGCACCATTTAATCGTAATCACGAACGCACGTACTGGATGGACGTGCGTTCTGCCGAGTTTACTAAGTATGCCGCAAATGCGATGTTGGCGACGCGTATTTCATTCATGAATGAGCTAGCGAATCTTGCAGATAAGGTCGGCGCTGATATCGAAGCAGTACGTCACGGCATTGGTTCAGATCCGCGTATCGGATATAGTTTTCTGTATGCCGGTTGCGGTTATGGTGGCTCATGTTTTCCTAAAGACGTCCAGGCATTAGAGCGTACTGCACGTGCCTACGATCAGAAATTATTAATTTTACGTGCAGTGGAGCAGGTCAACAATCACCAGAAATATGTGCTGGGCAACAAGATCGTTGAACGTTTTGGTGAGGATTTAAGTGGAAAGCATTTTGCATTGTGGGGACTTGCATTCAAACCAAATACGGACGATATGCGCGAAGCATCGTCACGCGTTTTACTGCGGGGATTGCTTGATCGTGGTGCGTCTGTAGCATTGCATGATCCGGTAGCGATGGTGGAGGCGAAACGTGTATTGGAACTAGATTTTGCATCGACCACAGAAGTATTAACCCGCGTGCATTTTTGCGAGAACCAAGTAGTGGCTTTGCAGAATGCAGATGCGCTGGCCATTGTCACTGAGTGGAAAACTTATTGTAGCCCAGATTTTGAAGAGGTGCGGACGCATTTGAAGGAACCGGTTATTTTTGATGGACGTAATTTGTTTGACCCAGTAGCGATGAGCGATATTGGTTTCGAATACTACGGCATTGGTCGTTCTGTACGTACGCGCAAGTAAGGTTAATAGATTGATGAAAATGAAAGCTAATAAAGTAATGGAAATTGTCCAACAGATTCCGGCTTCGTTTGAAAGTGTGCGTATTTTGGTAGCAGGGGACGTGATGCTTGATCGCTATTGGTTTGGTGAGGTTACACGTATCTCTCCAGAAGCGCCGGTGCCAGTAGTGCGTATTGAGAAGCGTGAAGAGCGTTTGGGCGGTGCGGCCAACGTCGCACGTAATATTGCGACGCTGGGTGGTGGAGCAGGTTTACTTGGTGTGGTTGGACAGGATGAAGCTGGTGATGTGGTGTATAGTTTACTGACGGAATTGGGCATCGACAGTTTTCTGACCCGTGATTCGGCCACCTCTACCATTATTAAGTTGCGTATCATTGGTCGTCAGCAACAGCTATTGCGGATAGATTTTGAAGAACCGCCAACTGAAACGGTGCTACGCGACAAGTTAACACGATACAACACGTTATTACCGCATTATAGCGTGATCGTTTTGTCTGATTATGCAAAAGGTAGTCTGGTCAACGTGGCCGAAATGATCACTGCCGCCAGGCAGGCAAAAAAATGTATTTTGGTTGACCCTAAAGGTGATGATTTTTCAAGATACGCAGGTGCGACTATATTGACGCCGAACAAGTCAGAACTGGTGCGAATCGTTGGTAGCTGGAAAAATGAAAACGAGTTAACAACTAAAGTCCAAAATTTACGGGCCGCGCTGGCGCTGGAAGCGCTACTGGTGACGCGCTCCGACGAAGGGATGACTTTATACACTGCGCAACAGGTAGTCCATTTTCCAACGATGGCACGTGAGGTTTTTGATGTTTCCGGTGCGGGTGATACGGTGATTGCCACCATGGCGGTCATGCTAGGAGCCGGTTTCTCAATCGCTGAGGCTGCAGCTTTGGCAAATCGTGCTGGCGGCATCGTCGTGGGTAAATTGGGCACTGCAACGGTTACTCACGAAGAGCTTTTCCCGATAAGACAGTGATAAGATAAACATAAGAGAAGTCCTATATTGTGCAGGTGATGGCAATTTTTCCCAGATTACCATCCCTATAATGAATCAGGTGCAGTTGCACCTGATTCATTATAGGGACTTTACTCAAAATCGACCGACGGTGTTATGTCCTCTGCATCGGTGTATCGTACTTGTGCGGGCCTACCTTTTCGTTGTCTTGTCTTCATTGGCTAGGGCTGGCAAGGCCGCCTTGGATGGGGTGAGGGACCTAGCTCTTTTACATCAGAGCATATTCTTGACGAACGTACTCAAGGCAGTAGTTTTAAGGACTGGGCTAACTTTGAAAAACACGTAAAAAGGATTGGTAGAAAAAGTGCTATTAAATTGTCGACAGCGGGCCTCCGGGTGAACGGACAAGCTAAGTCGGATGCGGTTAATCATGCTTCGAAAGAGGTTTCTAAAAAAGAGGTGGACAAAGTGTCTCCTAAAAAATAGAAAAGACATCTGGACTGACTTAGCATCATGCCGGAAAAGTGGTGTTGTTATTGTCAGACAGCTCCTTTGAAAGAAGAAGTTTTATTTTAATCGACATTAAATAATTTGTTCTATTGTTTGAGGGAGCCCCTTTAGATGCAATTTATCAAGTTCGACTATTGGACATACACATAATAAAGTCTCATATTAGAATGGCTCTTTGCATTTCCTATAAACCTAAACTACGCTATATCTGAATATTGAAGATACGATCGGAAATACCCCATTAGTACAGTTAAAACGGATGCTCTCAGAAGTCGCTTCGAAATATAATAATATTATTCTTGGCAAATTAGAGGGCAATAATCCAGCCGGATCTGTCAAAGATCGGCTGGCACTTTTGATGATTAAGCGCGCTGAGGCCCGCGGTGATATTGAACTTGGCGATATACTGATAGAAGCAACCAGCGGCAATACTGGTATCGCGTTAGGGATGGCCGCGGCGACGCGTGGTTACAAGATGGTATTACTCTGATGCCCGAAAATTAAGTGAAGTGAAGAGCGATGTCAAAGCATGGCCGCTTATGGTACAAAAATTATTCTGACGCCAAAGACCGGTGGGATGGAATGTGCACGGGATTTTGTACAAAAAATGGAAAAAGATGGTGAGGGCTTGATTCTTGATCAATTTTCCAATCCCAATAACTCGTTGTCGCATTATGAAACTACGGGCCCTGAAATATGGCGTGATACCAAAGGGCGTATTACCCATTTTGTCAGTGCGATGGGAACCACCAGGACAATTATGGACTTGTCTCGTTTTCTTAAAGAAAAAAATCAGGCTGTACAGATTATCGGTACACAACCGGAAGAAGGTTCACAAATTCCCGATATCAGAAAACGGCCGAAAGCGTATATGCCGAAAATTTATGAACATGCATGGGTCGATCAAATTGAATTAGTCAGTCAGCGTCAGAACATATGGCGCGCAGGCTGGCAGGAGAAGAGGTGATTCTTTGCGGGATACCGACAGCAGGTGCCTGCGAGGTTACACTTCGCATTTCTCAGCAGGTAGAAAATGCAACGATTGTCTTCATCTTGTGTGATCGCTACTTATCTACGGGGATTTTCCCTGCTTAAGCGTTCTTTAATAAACTTACAATTTTTCAAGCGTATTAAAGAACGTAACACTAACAGGGGGATAGATAACATACAAAGGTTACTTCTCTCATTCTGCCTCAATCTTATCTTTTGGC
This sequence comes from Glaciimonas sp., assembly GCA_014377145.1. Next base: position 4,374 of record JACMQE010000314.1, read on the forward strand.
TTAAATTGTTTATCACTAATACGGAATTTCTCGCGGCGGTCACCCATCAATGCGCGCAGTTCACTGATTGTGAGGCTACTGACTTCATGCATGCGAATCAATAGTGATGCACCAACCGGCAATCGATGATGCCGGATTTTGCTAATCACGGGTGGTGCGACTTCAAGTGCGCGTGATAACGCTGCATCGTTCTTTAAATGCAATTTGTCTATAAGTGAGTCCAGCAGATAGTTTGGATCGTAAGTCACCTGTTCGTCCAATTTGTTGCTCTTTGGTGCTTCTATTGAGATATTCATATCCATGAAATTCCATTATTTATGATGTTTAACAGAAAAGGTTCGCACTGTATTTCCGGAATGGTGCAATATGTTAACCTTTGGCTTATTAGCAAAGTTACAAGGTAAATTTGTTTAATACCGATTTTTTGAACTTTTTTCTCATAAAGAAACGTCTTGAAACAATTTTGAAGAAAAAGTTTTGAAATAACAACAAAATTGTATTTTTAAGAATGAAATTGTGAGCTCTGACACCTTCTGTTAGCTTGGAGGATCATTTACAGTAAAAAGTTGCAAAAACTTAATTTTAAATTATATTGTTTTACAGACCATTAGTTAGTCGCCACTTTATTCTCGTTAAAGCTATTTAAAAACCGGCTTTTTAGGAGCTTAAAAAGCATAATTTTGATGCATTTCTGGCTTTAGCAATTGGTACTAAACCAAGCTTTTTCCAGCCGGTCTCTCCCAAAGATGTTAATGTTTTCGTATTTTTCTCAAAGATATCGACTGCTTTTGGAAACGCTTTCAATGCGCGATTTACGCTATCTTCACGCAATAAATGTAGCATGGGATAAGGTGAACGGTTGGTGTAATTAGTGATGTCGCTAGTCTGAGTGCCTGCGAATTGATATTCTGGATGGAAACTTGCTATCTGAATATCGCCCTCAAGCCCTTGCATTTGAAGTAGCGCATCCGCATCGTCGAAAAAGTCTTTATAGTCCAAAAAATCACCTAGTACTAAAGGATAAATTAATAAAGTTGTATCAATCACATCTTGGTCTGCCTGATGTAAATAATCCAATTCGGCATTCAACTTCTTCATTAACTCTGCGTTAGTTTGGGCTTCGCTAACGACAAAGCGAATCTGATTTTTGACATACACAGCCTTGGTGAAAGGACATAAATTGAGACCTATCACGGCGCACTCTAGCCAGAGTTTTATGTTGGCGATTGTTTGTTTTGAAAAATCGGACATAGCGGATTGTGTTGAAGGTGATTGAGATATGGTCTTACTGATGAGCGCACGATTAGAGCAGATAATAGTGCAAATTGTGACGGATTGAAGTGGCTTTCTAGAGAAATACTATATATCTTGCCTACATAAAAAATGGGTTATTCTTCTGAATGCGTATATACCTTGCGCTTCCCTCGTATTTGTATTGGGGTTGGATACAGCCTCGTCATGTTGATGATCTATGCGACCCACCACCAATAAAGCTCGGTATCATGGCCCTTAAAGCAACTATTTTTAAAGTCGATCTGCAAATTGCAGATATGGATCGTAAGTATTATCAAGAACACACACTAACCATTGCACGGCATCCGTCCGAAACTGATGAGCGGATGATGGTGCGTGTATTGGCTTTTGCACGGCATGCGTCCCAAGCGCTGGTATTTAGTAAGGGGTTGTGGAACGTGGACGAGCCGGATTTGTGGGAAAAAGACCTAACTGGGGCAATCAACCTATGGATTGAGGTAGGTCAGCCAGACGAAAAACGTATTTTTAAAGCATGCGGTCGTGCAGCTCAAGTTGTGGTGTACTGCTATAGCAGTACTAGCCATATCTGGTGGGCGCAGGTAAGTAACAAAGTCGCACGCGCTCGTAATCTGACGGTTATCAATTTTCCCTCAATTATTAGCCTGGCACTGAGTAAGCAAGCTCAACGTAACATGCAATTGCAATGCACGATACAGGATGGGAAGATCTGGATGACGGGCAATAACGAGACTGTTCAGTTAGATCTGGTTACTCTCCAAGGCTAATATGGATCAGATAACGACGCAAAATATGCCATTATTGTCTATATAACCCCATTAAATTATTAACAATATTTAATAATTAGTAAGAATGACATATCGCATCATCCTGCAGGTAATACTTACTTTGTTTAACCCCCGCGTGCTACACGCACGGCACGTCCCAAATCAATCACCGACATCGCATAAAAAAGCTGCGATTATATTTGGTAATGGCGAAGAAGTTATCCGTGCCAAGCCAATGTTCGGTCGGTGCTGTGCCATTTTGTAAATCCACTAGGCCAAATAACAGATTGCCAAAAGCGGAGCCAGACAGGCCCGCTGTTGGCACCACGCCTGCGGTAGTTAGCTCATCCAGCGAAAATTTTGCTTCCAAGCCTTGTCCGATAAAATGCTTGCCATTGATTTTCGTGGGTGGTGTCAGTGGCGACTGTTGCTGGGAAAGCAATGAGTTCGCCAGTTCTCCAGCCATCGACTTGTAGATAGTATGGGACACTGCTGATCGCATCTACCGGAGATTTACGCAAATCAATTTTGCCATCGCCATCAAAATCAACGGCGTACTAACGTATGCTGCTAGGCATAAATTGTGGCCAGCCTATTGCTCCTGCGTAAGAACCGAGCATTGAGAATGGATCGATGTTCGATTCACGTGCGAACACCAATGTGCTTTCTAATTCTTTGCAAAAAACCCCCATATGGTCATCACGCGTCGGTGTATTAGGATAATCGAATGCTAAAGTCGTAATCGCATCCATCACACGGAAATTGCCTGTATTGCGACCGAACACTGTTCGATCCCAAGGATACCAACAATAATTTCAGCTGGAACGCCATATGTGGCTTCGGCTCGTGTTAGCGCATCAGCATAGGTATCCCAGAATTTTACACCAGCATTGATACGGACCGGTTCGACGAAACGCGCCCGATAGACTACCCAATTCTTCGGTTTTTTTGGTGGTCCCGGCTTCATTAGCTGGATCGCCCTGTCGATATATCGCGTTTTATTGAACACCGTCTCCATTCCAGCGCGGGTGAAGCCGTGCTTGGCCACCATCTCATTAGTAAAAACAGAGACGGTTTTCCATGGCACAAAATTTGCGAACTCGCTATCGGCACCATTAGACGACGTAACGCCCGAATCTACCAATCTAGGCTTCGGCACAGCGGCGGCAACGGGATTGTTTGGTAGCGCTGCCACAGCTGCTGTGGTTCCTGCATTAACCTCATTAGAAGGCGGATTAATGACGCAAGCGGCCGTCAACAGGGCGAGGCAAAGCGTTGCGTAAAGCCGGGTACGGGGCAATGAAGGAAAGGGCAATTTGACAGCAATGATAAATTTTATAGACATTGAGATAGCAGAGGGGTAAGTTTTTTTAAGTTGGCTTTTTAATAATACTAGTAAAATCGCGTTAGAAGCTATTCAAAATCTTTCTAACCCCTCATCAAAAGCAAAACGAGGAAAGCTAGAGGAAAGCTAAATTGACAAATAAAAGGCTGGTGTTGAGTAAAAGGCTAGTGTTGAGTTTTCTCTCGCAGTTTTTCCACATTCTCCTGCACTTTTCAAGCCAGACAAAAAA
>JACMQE010000315.1 GCA_014377145.1 Glaciimonas sp.
CCCACGTCGCGGGCACTCAGCATCATTGGCTCACATCAATTGGTAATGCGTGAAACTCCGGAAACGACCTCCGTGGTAACGCGCTTGGCGCCAAGCTTCGTCCGCTTCGGATCGTTTGAACATTGGTTTTATAACAAAAATTATGTAACGCTAAAAGTTCTGGCGGACTACGTCATAGAGACATTTTTTCCTGAATTAGCCGGCGCCGAGAATCGTTATCATGCCTTTTTGGCAGAAGTAACCCGCCGTACTGCGCACCTGATGGCGAATTGGCAATCAGTTGGCTTCATGCACGGCGTCATGAATACCGACAACATGTCGGTTTTGGGACTGACACTAGATTACGGTCCATTTGGCTTTATGGAAGGCTATGATCCCCATCATATTTGCAATCACACTGATCAGCAAGGACGATATGCCTATAATAGGCAACCGCAAATTGGCCATTGGAACTGCGTCGCGCTTGGCCAAACGTTACTACCCTTGATCGGTAGCGTTGGAGCGACAGAAGATGCCTTAAAAAATTATCAAGCCCAATACGCAGAAAAAATGGATCAACTGTTACATGCAAAGCTAGGCTTACGGACTCATCAGGAAAGTGACAATAAGTTATTTTCTGCCATGTTCACCTTAATGCAAGGCAGCCATACCGACTTCACGCTGTTTTTCCGTCGGTTAGGCGATTTACAATGTGCGCATCCAGAGAACGATGCGCCTTTACGTAACCTGTTTATCGACAGGGCGGGTTTTGACGGCTGGACACAAAAATATCGGACAAGGTTATTAAGTGAAAATAGTCTTGACCAGAACCGTCGCCTTGCAATGCATGCAATTAACCCCAAGTATGTGCTGCGTAACTATTTAGCCCAGATTGCCATCGAAAAAGCACAGAAAAATGAATACTGTGAAGTCAGAAAATTACGAAAAATTTTAGAAAGTCCGTTCGACGAACAACCTGAACATGCACATTATGCTGAGTTGCCACCAGGCTGGGCTGACAAACTAGAAGTAAGTTGCTCATCCTGAATAAGGAAACTAAGTAAGCCGTATTCAAAGCTGCAAAAAATCCACCATCTAGAAATAGTAAAAAAATAGGAACACGCCATGCCTACATTGAAAGTCACAAAGAGCGAAGCAGAATGGCGTGCAACATTAGCACCAATGGAATATGAAGTCACGCGAAAAGCGGCGACCGAGCGGCCATTTACGGGCGAATTCTGGGATCATCATGAACACGGTATTTATACCTGCGTATGCTGCAGTACGCCACTGTTTGCATCGGATGCCAAATTTGACTCTGGTTGCGGTTGGCCAAGCTATTTCAAAGCGATTAATCAAGAAAACGTCAGTGAACGCATTGATCGCGCCCACAGAATGAATCGAACCGAAGTTTTATGCAATTTATGCGACGCGCATTTAGGTCATGTTTTTCCTGATGGACCACCTCCAACCGGATTACGGTACTGCATTAATTCCGCGTCTTTGCGATTTGATCTTGCATAAATTTGATAAACCATAAAATGATCCTTTCAATGTCATTTAGTAATCGATTTTTGCAGCGGTTAATGTAATCTTTGATCCTAAAATTCATCTCAATTAGAACGGAAGTAATTCCATGAAATTTTTGTTTGATCTTTTCCCAGTAATACTTTTTTTTGGCATTTTTAAGTGGGGCGAAGGTCACACCGATGCAGCACAAGCGCTGGTATCACAATATCTTTCAGGCTTTATCTCTGGCGGCGTAGTTACCGCGACGCAAGCGCCTATTATATTGGCCACTGCGATGGCAATCTTGGCCACCCTTTTGCAGATAGGATATTTAATTAGTCGCCATAAAAAAGTCGATTCCATGCTTTGGGTTTCTTTAGTAATCATCACATTATTTGGCGGGGCGACAATTTACTTCCATAACGATACATTTATTAAATGGAAACCAACTATTTTATACTGGTGTTTTGCCGCTGCATTACTTACTAGTCAATTGGTGATGGGTAAAAATCTGATCCGTAAGATGATGGAAAAACAAATGGTGTTGCCGGAACCAATCTGGGCCAAAATAGATCTTGCATGGGGTGCTTTCTTTGTATTGATGGGCTTACTCAATTTGTATGTAGCATTCAATTTCCCCACTAATACCTGGGTAAACTTTAAACTATTTGGTGGCATGGGACTGATGTTCGCGTTCGTTATAGGACAAAGCCTGTATCTATCAAAATACATCAAGGAGTCAAAATGACAACGCAATTAGATGATATTCGTACAAAATTAATTGCGACTTTCGCACCGACTGAATACCACATCGAAGATGAGTCAGCAATGCATGCGGGACATGCTGGCGCTATCTCTGGCGGCAGTCATTATCGACTCAGACTAGTTTCTGCTGTTTTTCAAGGGGAAAATCGTTTAAATCGACATCGTCTGGTGTATGATTGCCTGGGCGATATGATGAAACATAAAATTCATGCTTTTGCAATCGTTGCGCTGGCACCATCAGAATTAAATAACTTTTGAAAACACTTCATTCAGCGTTGGCTCTATGAAATTAGTTACATATTAATTAGACACTTTATTTTGCCTACATTTTATTTATTCTTTTACAACTCCCCATTCTATTTAGGATTTGAATATGACTTTTAAACCTGCTCGCTTGCTGGTAGCGCTTTTTGCTGCTGTTGCGTTACCTGCCCTGGCTCAAAATATTGCCGTTGTAAATGGCAAAGCGATTCCTTCTTCGCGTGCCGACTTAATGGTTTCGCAAATGGCAGCACAAGGTGGCCAGCCTGATTCGCCGCAATTGCGTCTTATGGTGAAAGACGAACTGGTCAATCGCGAAGTTCTGATCCAACAAGCTGAAAAACAAGGTCTGGCTAATAGCGCTGATGTAAAAGCACAAATTGATATAGCCCGTCAGTCGATTCTGATTCGTGCCTTGGTTTCCGATTATGTAAAGAAAAATCCCATCAGCGAGGCTGACATCAAAGCCGAGTACGACAAATTCAAGACAACTGCTGGCGACAAGGAATATCATGCTCGCCACATTTTGGTTGATAACGAAGCAGATGCTAAAGCTATCATTGCAAAGCTGAAAAGCGGCGCTAAATTTGAAGATATGGCCAAACAATCTAAAGATCCAGGTTCGGCAGCTAGCGGCGGCGACCTCGGATGGGCAACCCCAGTTGCTTTCGTTAAGCCTTTCTCTGACGCACTGGTCGCGCTGAAGCCAGGTCAAATTACTGATGTATCGGTGAAGTCCCAATTTGGATACCACGTTATTCAATTGGAAGAATCGCGCCCAGCGAAAACTCCTACGCTCGCAGAAGTAAAACCGCAAATAGTAGAAGCGCTGCAACAGAAAAAATTGCAAGCATATCAACAAGAATTGCGTACAAAAGCTAAGATTCAATAAGTTTTAACACAATTCCGTAGCAATAAAAAACGCTCTTCGGAGCGTATTTTATTGCGTACTACTTGCAAAGTATTTTCTTTTTCGATGAATACTCCATGCAATGTATTGAACCCTCGATTAGCTTATGTAACACCTAAAAATTACGTTTCGATCGATAGGTAATGCCTAATAGAAAGTTGTTGTACCAACTTATTTTGTATCATTCTAAGAAAAATTGTGCAACTGCCCATTGTGGATACCCCCAGCGAATAAAACGAATGACGCGTAATTTACGGATCACGATCACTTAAAAAATTAGCTATATCGCCATTTTCAGTTTTTTTAAACAGTCTTTAGGAACTAATATACTTGCTTACAAGTATATTAGTGATAAAATTCTTTGAATTTAGCTAATACAATCGTAAGACGCCCCTCAAAATAATCATTTTTAAATAGGGATCGGGCAGCATCAGAAGTTGGGTCCGCTTCGGCGTAATCGAGTCGTTGCGCTTCTTTCAAAACAACTTTAAAGTCCAGTTCCTTGTCGTGCATTTCCGACAAGATAAAGTTAGTCGTACCGTTAACAATGCCCGCGATCCATTCGACGCGATTGGCGGTCAGACCTTTCCGTAACGCCTTGATAATAAGTATACACCACCAGCAACAGCCGCTTCAAATGCGACTATAACGCCTTTTTCCTGCGCAGCTTCAGAAATCTTGTTGCCATGAATAGCGATCAACGCTTTGTTCGGGGTGACCACGTGCTTGCCATTGGCAATTGTCTTCATAACCAAGTCTCTGACGATACCATAGCCGCCAATCAGTTCGATGACAATATCGATGCGAGGTTGGTAAATACTAGATTAGCGTCGTTGACTACGTTCACCTCGTCATGTGTCAATTACTTGGCGTGCTCGGTATTCAAGTCAGCCGCCATCATAATCTCGATGTTACGCCCTGCTTTAGCAAAAATTCTCTGCTTATTACGTTTCAAAACGTCGAACTTGCCAGAGCCGACCGTACCTATACCAAACAAACCTACTTTGATGGACTTTATAATCATCTCTACTCCGCGTTACCCATATTGCGGATCATATCCTGAACAATCTCGTCGGGGGGGTCAAAACCGAAAACGGCAAGATTACCAATGTTCAATTTGATGAGCTTATGACCTTCTTCTTCCATTTGCCGGACTTTTTCCAGCACGGGGCCATGAATGTCGTAAGAGACGTCATCCAGTTTTTTGGATTTTTGAATTGGTCGCACAGCATAATCCTTATTATTTGATGACATCTTGACATTTATCCATGACGGCACTAATCGGCACTAATTGGCGTCAATGAATAGAGATACTAAAGGATGTAAAAGAGTAGACGATAGCCAGCCATTTTTCCGAAAGCGCGAAGCTTTGCCAATCAGACTATCATGTAATAGCCGTTCGTTACCGACGGAAAACGCTACAATGCAGAACTTTATTTTCCTTTTTACGGAAATTGGCGGGCGGCCAACGATTTGCTCGCACGATCCGATTCTGCAATAACTTCCTCTTTAATTGCAGTCCTTCGCTTGGAGAATCAAATTATGAAGCTGCACTACACTTCAACACAGCAATACCAGACCGTGACCGCTTATGATGATAATGATGTCGACATCAATATGGTCAGTTTTAACTACAGTTTACTGGTCCTACCAAAGACGCCACCGGTCGCATGGCCTGTGCGCAGCTTTGAACGGCTAGACCCCGAACACTTTGCCCATATCGACAGCACCAATCCCGACGTTGTCATACTTGGTACCGGCAAACGCCAGCATTTTGTCCATCCAAAATTGACAACGATACTGACAGCGCGCCGCATCGGCGTGGAGTGCATGGATAACCAAGCGGCATGCCGTACCTACAATATTTTGATGGCCGAAGGTCGCAAGGTTGCACTGGCATTAATTTTTGAAACGGTCGCTCCGACCTCAATAACCAAGGAACTAGCTCAAGATGCATGAACTGCATAAATCCAAAACCTTTGTCTGGGTTCTGTTTCTCCTATTTTGTATTATTTGGTGCTACATGCTAGACGCACGCACATTAGTGCCGTCTGATGAAGGACGCTACGCTGAAATGGCGCGTGAGATGGTGGCAACCGGCGACTGGGTTACTTTGCGCTTAAATGGCATCAAATATTTTGAAAAACCGCCATTGCAAACCTGGATGAATGCGTTGACCTTCGAGGTATTTGGTTTGGGAGAATGGCAGGCACGATTGTGGACTGGATTATGCGGCTTATTTGGTATCACATTAGTTGCGTTCACCGGCCGCAAAGTATTTTGTGAGCGTACCGGTTTCTTCGCAGCCTTAGTATTGGGTTCTAGCTTCCTATGGGCTGGTCTTGGCCATATCAATACGCTTGATATGGGACTTGCTGGTATGATGACGCTGTCCCTGTCAGGCTTGATGTTGGCGCAACTTGGCGAAGCAACTGCAGCACACCAACGCAACTGGATGCTGGTGTGCTGGGCAGGCATGGCCCTAGCTGTACTCTCGAAGGGTCTCATTGGGATCATCTTGCCGGGTGCTGTATTGATACTTTACACGCTATTTTCACGCGACTGGTCGATCTGGAAGCGCCTGCATCTGATTAAGGGACTGGTGCTGTTTTTTGTCATTACGATGCCTTGGTTTATACTAATTTCTCTAAAAAATCCTGAATTTCCACGATTTTTTTTCATTCACGAACAATTTGAGCGATTCACTAGCAAGATCCATCATCGGTATGGGCCGCCTTATTACTTCATTCCCATTTTATTGCTGGGCATCATTCCGTGGTTAGGCGTTCTTTTCCAGAGTTTATGGAATGGGGCGCATGAGCGCAACGCATCTGCCAGTTTCCAACCTAAAAAGATGTTGTTGATTTGGACTGTGTTTATTTTCGTCTTTTTCAGCATTTCAGATTCGAAGCTGCCATCCTATATCTTGCCGATTTTCCCATCACTAGCGCTACTTATCGCCTGTCATCTCGAGAAGGCGTCGAATAAAGCGATCAATGTATCTGCTTTATTACTATTGATCCCAGGTGTCATCGGTGTGGTGATGGCGTGGAGAATTCCTTCACTGGCAAAAGATGCTTACTCGCTGCCACTGATGACGGCCCATGTACCGTGGATATTCGCAGCATCTGTCATCGCCTGTATCGGTGCTATTGCTGCCATGCTGCTTTCACGCCACCAAAAAGAGTGGACGGTTGTGACATTGGCTGCCAGTGGATTTCTTGCTGGTCAAGCACTGATATATGGTCACGATCCTCAGGGCCGCTACTCTGCTGGGATCGATATGGTGCCAGCTATAAATGCTGAATTGACGCTAGAAATATCGCTCTATATTTTGGGAAAATATGAACAGTCATTGCCGTTCTATCTGCGTCGCACCATGATTATGGTGCAGCATATGGACGAGCTTGAATTCGGCCTCAATCGAGAGCCCCAGCTTTGGATTCCGACAATAGATGCATTTGCCGTCAAGTGGACTGCCGATCACGTCACAGGAAAAAAAAATGTAGCAATCATGCACCCTGAAAATTATATTGCATTGCAAAAACGTGGCTTGCCTATGCGTGTGATTGCGCAAGATCCACGTCGGGTGGTGGTAACCAATGCGCTGCAAAAGAAAGGAGAGAAATCTCCTGGCACACCAGATCAGGTAGCCCTAGAATCGGTCGTATCGACATCAAATGCAGTGCTGCTTCGGCTTCAGCTCCATAAGGACGAAAGCAAATGACTATCACTACTTTTGGCTTTATCCTGACTGGCGTCTTCCTGAATGCGTTGGCACAATTGCTTCTCAAGGCAGGAACCAATACAGTCGGTGCGATTCATTTAACTAGCGAAAATTGGTTTGGCATCGGCATCAAACTGATCACACAATGGCCTATCCTTGGCGGCTTAAGCTGCTATTTCATCTCGGTCGGGATCTGGATCATCGGCCTATCACGCGTAGATGTGACGATTGCCCACCCTCTGCTTTCGCTGGGTTACATCGTCAGCGCCATTGGTGCGTGGTACTTTTTTGACGAGGCTATCTCAGCCCAAAGAATAATGGCAATTGGCGTGATTATCGTCGGGGTGGTGTTGCTAACGCGCAGCTGATAGCGTGCAACATACGGTCTTTCAGACTTTCTGACTATTTAACTAATTCGATGAATTTGCTATGAGCCGACAACTACAACAACAATCTTTCCTGCCGTTTTCTAAACCTACTATCGATGAGGACACCATTGCCGCCTTCGGCTATGTACTTCGCTCTGGCTGGATCACCAATAGCCCTAAAGTACAAGCTTTTGAAAGCCAATTATCTGAGTATATGAGTGGACGTCCCGTGCGCACCTTTAACTCTGGAAATGTACCATGGAAATCGCATTACGTATTGTGCTGGCATCGGTGCTGGCGATGAAGTCATTACGACGCCGATTTCATGGGTAACCAATACTGCCAATGTGATTATTGAAACCGGTGCCACGCCAGTGTTTGCCGATATCGATCCGCTGACCCACAATATTGATCTGGGTAAGCTAGAAGAAGTTATCACACCACGTACCAAAGCTATTATTCCGGTCTACCTTGCCGGTTTGCCAGTCAATATGGATTGCTTGTACGCGATTGCTAAAAAGTATAATCTGCGTGTCGTAGAAGATGCAGCGCAAGCGCTTGGTTCATCTTGGAAAAGCCAGCGTATTGGTTCATTTGGTGATTTCGTCTCGTTCAGTTTTCAGGCCAACAAAAACATTACGTCTTCCGAAGGTGACTGCCTATTATTGAATAATGCAGAAGAAGCACGATTAGCGGAGAAATACCATCTCCAGGGGGTTACTCGTAATGGCTTCGACGGTATCGATGTTAATGTTCTAGGCGGCAAGTTTAATACGACCGATGTTGCCGCTGCGATTGGTTTGGGTCAGTTTACGCATATTGATGCTACACCGCACAGAGGTGCTTATTGGCACAACACTACTTCACTTGTTTCGGCTAGTACTGCCAGAGTGCCCTGATGGCAAGCCTGCGCGTGCGACATTGATGGAACAAATGCAGGCGCTTGGTGTGGGTGTTGGTTATCATTATGCGCCGATTCATTTGTTTAGCATGTTATCAAGCGCTTCGTCGGGATTGTTCTGGAGTGCGAAAAACTAGGTGTCCAGCTCGGACCAACGTTGCGAAAATTCTCTGAACAAAAACGTACCGAACACTTTCAGTGCACCGAAAAACTAGCAATGGAAGCCCCATCTAATAAATTTCAAATAAGCGATATGGAACTTGCACGGCACTCTCATCAGCCGTGAACGCGAATTTAAAGAAGGCATGTTTCCCGTGTCGCAACGGGTCGGTCAACACATTGTCACACTCCCGATGTTCAACGCGATGACAATCCGAGACGTCGAACGGGCCGTGAACGCGGTAAAATCTGAGCTTAAATAAATTTGCAAGAGATTCATGAAACCAGAACTCACGGTTGTTATACCGGTTTATAACGAGGAATCAAGCCTTCCCCAGCTATTTGATCGTCTGTATCGAGCGCTCGACGCAATCGGTACATCTTACGAAATTATCTTTATCAATGATGGCAGTCGCGACACTTCGGCTGCGGTGTTAGCCGAGCAGTTTCGGCTACGCCCAGATGTTACTCGCGTAGTTTTGTTCAACGGTAATTTCGGTCAGCATATGGCGATATTGGCTGGTTTTGAAAATAGTCGTGGTCAAATTATCGTGACCCTTGACGCTGATCTGCAAAATCCACCCGAAGAAATTGGTAATCTGGTTGCCAAGTTGCGCGAAGGCTATGATTACGTTGGTTCAATCCGCCGCCAGCGCCAGGATTCAGCGTGGCGCACCATCGCCTCTAAGGCAATGAATCGTTTCCGTGAAAAAATCACCTACATCAAAATGACCGATCAGGGTAATATGCTGCGTGCCTATGGCCGAAATGTGGTTGACCTCATCAACCAATGCAAAGAAGTAAATACCTTTGTCCCAGCGCTGGCATATACGTTTGCACGCAAGCAAACCGAAATTGTGGTGGAGCATGAAGAGCGCTCGGCGGGCGAGTCGAAATACTCGCTGTACAGCCTGATTCGATTGAATTTTGATCTTGTCACGGGCTTTTCGCTAGTACCGTTGCAGATTTTTTCGTTTGCCGGGAGTCTGCTGGCGCTTGCGTCCGCGGCGTTGTTCATTCTACTAGTTGCACGGCGCCTCTTATTTGGTGCAGAAGTGCAAGGTGTGTTCACCTTATTTGCGATTAATTTCTTCTTGATGGGCGTGATTTTATTTGGTATAGGCCTAGTTGGCGAATACGTTGGTAGAATTTATCAACAAGTGCGCGCACGTCCACGCTATGTCGTTCAGGCAGTACTTGAACAGTCCTTGGCAGAAGATAAGGATGCGTCATGAAAGCAGTAGTGTTTGCGTATCACAACGTTGGTGTCCGTTGTCTGAAAGTTTTACTGGCACGCGGCGTTGATATTGCGTTGGTGGTCAGCCACGAAGACAATCCTCAAGAAACCATCTGGTTTGAATCGGTAGCAGCATTGTGTCGCGAATACAATATTCTGGTCGTTAATCCGATAAATCCAGACAATCCTGAATTATTGGCAAAAATGACGGCTTTAAAGCCTGATTTTATTTTTAGCTTCTATTATCGCCACATGCTTCCGGTAAGTTTATTAGCACTGGCAAAACGTGGGGCATACAACATGCATGGCTCTTTGTTGCCAAAATATCGCGGTCGCGTCCCAATTAACTGGGCGGTTCTGCATGGTGAAACCGAAACTGGGGCGACGTTGCATGAAATGACCGTCAAGCCCGATGCTGGCAATATCGTTGCGCAAACTTCAGTACCCATTTTGCCTGACGATACTGCTCACGATGTATTCGCTAAAGTCGTCGTTGCCGCAGAACAGACGTTATGGCGTGCACTACCGGCAATGCTGAACGGCATAATGCCCGCTCTGCCAAATAATTTATCTGAAGGCAGTTATTTCGGTGGCCGAAAACCGAAAGACGGGAAAATAAATTGGTATCACAAGGCCCAGGCAGTGTACAACCTGTATCGCGCAGTTGCCCCGCCCTATCCAGGCGCGTGGACGCTGCTAGGCGACATCACTTTGGTAATAGAAAATGCACGTTTGGCCGATAATCCGATGCCAAATTTGCCTATCGGACTGGTGCTAGCAGATAATTGTATCTTTGGCGTGTGCGGCGACGGTCATGCATTGTTGATCAAGCATTTAACGGCAAATGGCAAAACAGTGACAGCACAAACCATACAAGCGATGCTTCAAAAAAACTTAGCACAAACGTCTAATTAGCATCCCCCTTCCTTTAAGACATTTTTAAGGAAGGTATCTCACACCATCAAGCCATATAAAAATTGTAATGTTTGTGGTGCATCGCGTTACCTAACAATCTAGAATAACCACTTACACAAGATACCATTATGAAAAAAGTCCTTATTCTCGGCGTAAACGGCTTCATCGGCCATCACCTTTCCAAACGCATTCTGGATACCACCGACTGGCACGTGTATGGCATGGACATGATGACAGATCGCATCCGTGACTTGCTCGATAACGACGCCTACAAATCGCGTATGCAATTCTTTGAAGGCGACATCACGATCAATAAAGAGTGGGTCGAATACAACGTCAAGAAATGTGATGTAATTTTGCCGCTGGTTGCTATTGCGACGCCTTCAACATACGTTAAAAAACCATTGCGCGTCTTCGAATTGGATTTCGAAGCTAACCTGCCTATCGTTCGTTCAGCAGCAAAATATGGCAAGCATCTGGTATTCCCCTCGACTTCTGAAGTCTATGGCATGTGTCACGATGATGAATTCGATCCCGAAGAATCCGAATTGATCTGCGGGCCGATCAATAAGCCGCGCTGGATTTATTCTTGCGCCAAGCAATTGATGGACCGTGTGATCTGGGGCTATGGCATGGAAAAGAATTTGAATTTTACCTTGTTCCGTCCATTTAATTGGATCGGTGCTGGTCTGGATTCTATCCACACACCAAAAGAAGGCAGCTCACGCGTGGTTACGCAATTTTTTGGACACATCGTTCGCGGTGAAAATATTTCATTGGTGGATGGTGGTCAGCAAAAACGTGCATTTACGTATATTGACGACGGCATCGATGCATTGACCAAGATTATTGCAAATAAAGATGGCATCGCTAGCGGTAAGATCTACAATATCGGCAATCCAATCAATAATTACTCGATCCGCAATCTGGCTGAGATGATGTTGAAGCTGGCTGCTGAATATCCGGAATATGCAGAGTCTGCCAAAAATGTCAATATTATCGAAACCACCTCGGCTGCGTATTACGGTAAAGGCTATCAGGACGTTCAAAATCGTGTGCCAAAAATCAAGAATACCTGCGACGACTTGGACTGGCAACCGACGATCAATATGGCCGACACATTGCGCAATATTTTTGATGCGTATCGTGGTCAAGTGGCCGAAGCACGCGCCTTAATGGATTAAATGCATAACGTATAAGGCGGAGGTTCTCTTTCCGCCTTATACGTACGTAGAGTATAAAAATACTACTCCCAGCTTTGCTATATGGACGGATAAGTCATGTTCACCTGTCCCTGGTTTGCTCATCATCAATCTCAGATATTAAATCAACTTTGCCTCTTCTAACCCTAAAAATTGATGCTGACACTTATCGGGGCACCCGTGAGGGCGTACCCAATCTGGTCCGTTTGCTAACCACATATCAGGCTCGTGCGACGTTTTTGTTTTCACTTGGCCCTGACCATACCGGTTGGGCATTGAAGCAGGTATTTCGGTCTGGATTTTTCAAAAAAGTGTCGCGGACATCCGTCGTCAAACATTACGGTTTAAAAACACTCATGTATGGCGTTTTACTGCCCGCGCCAGATATTGGCAAAACCTGTGCGGAATATATGCAAGCTGTTCAGACCGCAGGCTTTGAATGCGGCATCCACACCTGGGATCATCGGGTATGGCAAGATCACATAAGGCAACGCGATGCAGTATGGACCCACGCCACCATGCAACGGTCATATGAGCGATTCACTAGTATCTTTGGTATAGCGCCAAAAACCCACGGCGCAGCAGGTTGGCAAATGAATCCTTACGCATTCGAGCAACTCGAAACGTTCAACATTCCCTATTCATCCGATGGTCGCGCTATGCTGAAGAATTCTGGTGCCTTGGCTGATCAGGCGGCTGGCCCCCACCGCTTAAGTGTTCATGGTAAAACGCTGCCCTGTATTCAGTTGCCAACTACGTTGCCGACCCTAGACGAATTGCTCGGACGCGAGATCGATGGCGTAGTGTTGAATTTCACAAATATTACGGCTCATATATTGAAATTGACTGCCATCCCGCGTGACCACGTATTTACCTTGCATGCGGAACTTGAAGGACAAAAACTCGCCCCAATATTCAAACAACTGTTACGGGGATGGCGTGCACAAGGTTACGATCTAGTGGCCATGAAAGACCATTACCAGTTTGTTAAAGATCAGATCTTACCAACTTTACCTTTAAGCTGGGCAGAATTGCCAGGGCGCTCCGGCGATATGATCATGCAATCCAGCAAGTGATGGCATCCACGTCCCTCTGAGCTGGTAATTTTTATACATTTCACTCAGAGAACAGGACGATAAATTGGCAGATCACGCATCGGTTATCAACATGACTGCGCCAGACTTTTCGGCTGCTATGACGGGTGATCAAACTTTTATCTTATCCGACTTTAAGGGTAAAAATCTAGTTCTCTATTTTTACCCAAAAGACAATACACTAGGTTGCACGACTGAAGGTCTTCAGTTTCGTGATTTATTTTCCGAATTTCAACTAAATAATACGTTTTTATTTGGAATAAGCCGTGACAGTATTCGTTCGCATGAAGGCTTCAAAATGAAACTGGGTATGCCATTCGACTTGATTTCAGATCCAGACGAGACGCTATGCACGATGTTTGATGTCATGAAAAGCAAAAATATGTACGGCAAGCAAGTCCGTGGTGTTGACCGGAGCACGTTTGTGATTGACGGCGGCGGCATATTGGTGAAAGAATGGCGTGGAATGAAGGTGTCCGGCCCTGTGGCAGAAGTACTAAATTTGCAAAGACTATTAATTGAATTTCCATATCATTGAATTCTAAAAAATAATTTTTGGAAAGCCGTTTGAGGTTAAGGTTTTTGACCTTCTCAAACGGCTTTTTTACTTTGCGATTTGGTAAACTTTTCATTTCCAGGCATAAATTTCCGTCATTTTTATCCGCACTTTGTTGTTTTTATGTTTGTTTTATCGGTTGGTCTGGTTCGTTTTATCAAAGCGAACTATTTTTTAACAATAGAGCGAGGTTTTTATGCCCTTACCAAAATTACCGACAAAACCCGCTGCCCTACTTTCAATTCAAGATTATCCAGAAGTGGAAGCTGGAAAAACTGTTAAACCACGTATTACCATTGTTGAGCCCGTTGTGCCCACTGCGCGTCCTTCCAGCGTGAAGACGCCTAAACCGACAATCGCGCCACAGGCACGTAGCAAACCAGCAGGAAATTGTATTGTTGAGAGCCACAAAATTGATAGTCCGTGCTCCATTAAAGATAAAACTGTTAAATCAGTCGAAAGTCGCCCTAAATCCAGTACCAGTCGTGCCGCCGATAAATCCGGCGTCACTAAATTGTTTGTATTGGATACAAACGTACTGATGCACGATCCAAGTTCACTATTTCACTTTGAAGAACACGACATTTACTTGCCGATGGTGACGCTGGAAGAACTCGATAACCATAAAAAAGGGATGTCTGAAGTTGCGCGCAATGCCCGTCAGGTATCACGCTCGCTCGATGCCCTGGTAGGCAATGTGGTTGATGCACAAATCGATCATGGGATACCTTTATCGAAACTTGGTAATAAGGATGCCAAAGGTCGCTTATTTTTCCAAACCAAATTGCAAAATGGCATGCTCCCAGAAGGTTTACCCGTCGGTAAAGCGGACAATCAGATTCTCGGCGTGGTGCGCGCGCTGGAAACTGAAACCCCCGGCCGCCCAGTTGTTCTGGTGTCTAAAGACATCAATATGCGGATTAAAGCGCGCGCAATGGGTTTGCCCGCAGAAGATTACTTCAATGACCATGTATTGGAAGATACTGATTTGTTATACTCCGGCATTCAGCAATTACCGGATAATTTTTGGATCAAGCACGGCAAAGGCATTGAGTCGTGGCAAGAAAACAAACTTGGCACCGGCTATACTTTTTATCGCCTGAGTGGGCAGTTGGTGCCTTCACTTCTGGTTAATCAGTTCGTATTTATCAAACCAAAAAACGGCGAAGCAGCGTTCTACGGACAAGTCACGCAAATCAATGGAAAAACCGCCGTCTTGCAAACCCTGCGAGATTATGCACACACAAAAAATAGTGTGTGGGGCGTTACAGCGCGTAATCGTGAACAGAATTTTGCCTTGAATTTGCTGATGAATCCTGAATGTGATTTTGTCACATTGTTAGGTCAAGCTGGGACTGGTAAAACGCTTCTGGCCTTGGCAGCAGGCTTGGCCCAAGTGTTGGAAACCAAAACATATAACGAAATCATCGTTACACGTGTCACCGTGCCGGTGGGTGAAGATATTGGTTTCTTACCGGGTACTGAAGAAGAGAAAATGGGGCCATGGATGGGAGCCTTTGACGACAATCTCGAGGTACTTAATAAATCAGAATCTGATGCAGGTGAATGGGGTCGTGCAGCCACACAAGACTTAATTCGCTCGCGCAACAAGATCAAGTCCTTGAACTTTATGCGCGGTCGTACCTTCGTCAACAAGTTCCTGATTATTGATGAAGCCCAGAACTTGACGCCTAAACAAATCAAAACCTTGGTGACACGCGCAGGCCCAGGAACAAAAATTATTTGTCTGGGTAACATCGCACAGATCGATACGCCGTATCTGACCAAAGGTTCAAGCGGCCTCACCTATGTCGTCGATCGATTCAAAGGCTGGTCGCATAGCGGACATGTAACCTTGGCGCGGGGTGAAAGATCACGCTTAGCTGATCATGCGAGTAAAGTGCTTTAATAATCATTGAGGTGCGCCAGCTCTAGCTAGTTTTAGTGGCGCACTAGGTATGCAAAAAAGAAATGATTCTAGCGAATTGTTCTTTTTTTGCTATTTCTGTTCTGTTAAATACATCAATGTCGTAACCATAACATGTTATTACAAACAACAATTATGTTGAATAATCATTTTTCCCGGCACCTTAAGGCATATACATTTATATTTTTAACAAAATAGTGCTCCCAACATTAATAAAAATTCCTTTACTGAACACTCACTTTCCCTATAAATAATATTTATGAAGTTGTTACCTTGAAGAGATAATTTTTATTATTTATAAAATAACAATCTTAAGATTTCAAGCTAAAACAACGACTTGTAAATTTTATTAAATTCATGTCTATTATTATTTAGACAATAACTTTTAAAAAACTCCGTGAGCGACTCAACTAACGACATTCCCCCTTTGTTCCATATTGATACCTATCAAATTGAGGACAGTATTGGCTATTTACTCGCCCATACGTGCACTAGCTCCGATGAACAGCTAAGTAAGTTTAGCATTACCTACGCACAAGCAGCGATCCTGTTAATGCTTTCCAACGGGAAATATTCAACCGCAGCCGATCTGGCACGAGAAATTTATACTGATGCAGCTTCTATAAAAAGAATGATTGATCGCCTGGAAGTATGCGGTCTCGTTTCTCGCGAACTATGTCCATTGGATCGGCGTTTAGTAAAATTGGAGCTGACCGAAGAGGGCGCGGCGTTGGCAAAATTAGTGCCGCATTCTTTTTGCGCTGTACTAAACCAACATTTTGAAGGCTTTACACCCGAAGAAATTGGCTTTCTGAGATCTTTATTACCTCGCGCACTCGGACATCATACACAAACTCCAGTCATTAAAACTCATTGACCAGACAATGGTAATTTCATTGCGTGTTCACACGCATAATTGCCTAGAGGCATCCTATTCAAATATGAGATCTTTAACAATTGTTGTTAAAGAAACTTATTCAATGAATACTTTTTCAATCGAATTCCAGCGTGCTTTATTTTCCATTGGTATACAGCGTATTGCGGTCTTTATTGCAGCTGTTTTACTGTCTGCCTGCACGAATATGAGTGGCATTCAAACGAGCGCCCATATGTATGTTGTGCCAACTGAATATGTCACTGCAATGTCGCTACCGAATCAGGGGCCTATGGCCTGATGCCTCTTGGGTAAAAAGTATTGATGGCGCACCGATACAAGAACTCACCGATGAGGCGCTGGCTGGTATCCGGACTTGCCGGACAGGGGCACGTGTCGCGCCGCAGCCCGCGCGATAGTGGAAGCGACTGGCGCAGCATCTAAGGGTAGTAGCTTTTCAACCACGCGCCAACGCCTGACCGAAAACAGGATATACCCCCCTCCTTTTGATGGCGCGTATGTGACAGATAACGAATTAGCGCTCAACTTTTCTTATGATCTCAACTTTTGGGGCAAACATAGTGCCGAACTACGTTCAGCACTCTCCCATAGCAAGGCCGCCGAAGCTGAATATTTTGCGTCGCGTCTGATATTTGACTACAGCTGTCGCAAAAGCATGGGTACAGCTCGCGCGTGAATATGCGCAACGCGCTGTGACCAGTCAACAATTAATCTTGCACGATTAACTGAAACAATTGACGCAACAACGCTTTGCTACAGGTCTCGACACTCAGAGCGATATTCAACAAAGTCGCTTGCTAGCAGCAAATTTACGCTCTGAACACGCACAATGGGACGGAGGCCATCGCGCCTTGACCTGTACTCGCAGCGCTACTTGGGCAAGGTCCGGATCGTGGCTTACGTATTGCGATACCAATATTAATCCTAGCAAAAGCAACTATCGCCCTACCGGACCAATTACCGCTGGGTTTATTGGGACGCCGTGCCGATATCGTAGCTGCACGCTGGCAGGTTAAAGCCACACAAAACGACATCAAGGTCGCAAAAACCAAGTTCTACCCCAACGTCAATTTGTCAGCGATGGTGGGTCTTTCCAGCCTTGGGTGTACTAATTGCTTAGAAAAGCACCATGGTGAACGGTATCAGCCCCTTGATTCATTTGCCGATCTTTGTGAAGATGGCGCATTCGCTATAACAAGGCGCTCACAGATGCACTGCATGAAGTCTCGAATCAAGTGCAATCTTTGCGTGTCGCTGAAGTAGAAAAAATAATCGGCAAGCAGCGACCTCTGTCGCCGAACACGGTATGAAGCTAGCGTAACAACGCCAGCAGGTCGGCACAGGCAAATATGCTACAAGTTGTCGCTACCCAAATTACCTATCTGTCACAACGCAAATTAGAATTAGACACACGAGCTCGTCGTGCCGATCTACGAATAGGTCTGATCAAATCATTGGGCGGTGGTTTTGACGCAAATGCTGAAAAGCTGGCTCCCTTGTCGAATAACACACCTGACATACAAAATAGCAGCATCGCCCCATCATCGAACCGTCCACCTCTTGCGAATGCAGCGTCATGAACACACCTAATCAAACTCTTCAAGACCCTAAAGTAGCCAAACGCTAGCATGTCCGACATCGAAACGCCTGTTGAAACCAAAGGCAAGCGTCGTGGGTTGCTCATCGCTGTTACCGTTCTTTTGGCTATTCTATTAATTGCGTATGGCATCTGGTGGGCAGTATTCGCCCGTCATTATCAAAATACCGATGATGCTTACGTTTCCGGAAACGTGATGCAGGTAACACCTCAGGTTAGCGGGCACGGTTCTGGCTATCAACACTGACGACACGGAATCGGTGCAGGCGGGTAGCCCACTCGTTGAATTGGATAAAGCCGATACCAAAGTTACCCTCGATCAAGCCGAAGCGCAACTGGCTCAAACAGTTCGGGAAGTACGAACACTGTTTGTGAATAACAGTGCATTGAATGCTAATATTACCGCACGTCAGGCAGAGGTTGAAAAATCACATGCTGGCTTGGGGCGCCGCCAGCAATTGATTGCCACAAGTGCAATCTCAAAGGAAGAATTGGACCATACCCGGGCCGCGTTAAAAGCGGAGACCGCAGCACTGCAAGCGCATAATGAGCAACTCGCATCCAATCGCGTATTGACAGATAAAACAACTATAGCGCAGCATCCAAATGTGTTACGCGCCGCAGCACAGGTGCGCAACATGATCTGAACTATGTCTGGACCGCATTGTTGGCACCGATTACGGGCTACATCACCAAACGTTCGGTATAAGTCGGTCAATGGGTTGCCGCAGGTACATCCCTATTATCGATCGTGCCATTGAATGTTCTCTGGGTCGACGCCAACTTTAAGGAAGTGCAGATTGCCAGCATGTGGATCGGTCAGCCGGTGACGCTGGCATCCGATCTATAACGCTCGAATATCGAATATCACGGCAACGTTGCTGGCCTAGCAGCCGGCACGGGCTCAGCCTTTGCATTATTGCCAGCACAAAATGCCAGCGGTAAATGGATCAAAATTGTTCAGCGCATACCTTTGCGTATCACGCTGGACCCAAAAGATCTGGAAATCCATCTTTTACGCATTGGGGTTTCTATGGATGTGAAAGTTGACATCGCCAAAACAGACGGAACGTCGCTGACAGCGGGTGCTACTGCACGGATAGTATCCGCACAACCGGACGAATGTTCTCGACAAATCAGGTACCGAAACGGACGCCATTGTTTGCTGTATTACTAAATTGAATAATACAGCAAACAACACTAATGCCGCGCATTGAAATTTGTTACAGCGAATACTGTGAAGTATTTGGAAATGTGACTTTTAACATGCACTCCCATTCCACAAACAAAAATTCACGGCATATTTTGCAAAATAACCAAAACGGAATGCACGCATGAGTAGTTCCCATAATCAACTGCGCCAGCCGTTGCAGTCTTTAACCAATGGGAAATTGGTTCTGGGTACGGTAGCATTATCGCTAGCCGTGTTTATGAACGTGCTCGACTCATCGATTGTAAACGTCTTCATTCCTGCCATATCTGGCGATTTTGGCGTATCACCACAACAAGGCACGTGGGTCAATTACATCGTTCGCGGTAGCCAGTCCCCCTGACGGGATGGTTGACCCAACGCTTTGGTCAGGTGCGACTGTTCATTAACTCGATCATGCTATTCATCCTTTCATCAACACTATGCGGGCTAGCGCCAAGCATGAAAGTATTGATTGTCGCAAGAGCGCTATAAGGTGCCGTTGCCGGACCGATGATTTGTCTATCGCAATCGCTGCTTTTAGGAAGTTATAAATCATCAAAAAGCGGGATGGCCTTGGCATTCTCGGGGATGACGACCTTGGTAGCACCGATTATGGGTCCATTATTGGGCAGCTAGATTTCGGGCAATTAAACCTGGCGATGGATTTCTTATATCAATATTCCGATTAGCATATTCGCAGCTTGGGCTATCTACAAAACGCGCGAATCGGCACTCGCAAATTGCCAATCGACGCTATTGGTTTGCGACTGTTGGTGGTATGAGTCGGCTGTTTGCAAATCATGCTCGATAAAGATAAAGAGCTGGATTGGTTTAATTCAGGGGAGATCGTTATTTTGACTTCTATCGCCGTGGTTGCATTCATCTATTTCGTAATTTTGGAATTGGGCAGCAAGCATCCAGTTGTCGATTTGTCCCTTTTCAAAAGTCGTAACTTCAATGGCGGCGTAATTGCCATTTCAGTCGGATACGGATTGTTCTTTGGCAGCCTGGTAATTCTGCCGCTATGGTTACAAATACAGCTCGGCTACAATGCAACATTGGCTGGCGAGGTCATGGCACCTGTGGGTATTTTCGCCCTCATCTTGTCGCCTATGATCGGAAAAATGTTGCCCAAAGTAGATTCGCGTCCCTATTGGCGTTGGCTGCATTCTTTATTTTCGCCGTAATATTTTTTATGCGTTCGGAATTTACTCAAAACGTTGACACCATGACATTGATGATCCCAACGGTGATTCAAGATGCGGCGATGGCAATGTTTTTTATCCGGTTGACGTCCACTATCTTATCTGGACAACCGCCTGACAAAATACCCTCGGCTGCAGGTCTGTCAAACTTCGTGCGGATTATATTTGGTGGAATCGGCACCTCCGTTACCAGCACGTTTTGGGATCGGCGCACTGCTTTGCATTATTCCCAATTGTCCTAGCAATGCCGCATTTACAGATGCCTGCATGGCTTGACGGCACAAGGAATGTCGCCACAAGTTACTTATGCATTCATCAATAGATAATGACAATTGAGGCGAGCAATAAGGGTGCGATCGATATTTTTTGGATTTCGGCAATTTTATTTTTGTTTCTGATAGCACTAGTCTGGTTGACCAAACCATTAAGATCCAGTGTACCGATTGATCCTGGCGGGGCACATTAAGATGTTGATGTTAGGTAGGAACTTACTGCAATGAATAATCAAAAGAGCGAATCAGTTGCTATCTATATGCAGTTGATAGGGGCAGCTGATCGGCGCCGTATGTACTAAAGCCAGGCCTTAAATTGCTTGATATTTTCACATGCCAGCAGATCGCGCTTGAGTGCGTTGACGCGCTGCTGAAAACAGGAAGTATTCCTAGCAAGTTTGCGCATAATAAAGTCGCATGACACGTCAAGAAAAGAAGCAACGCTATATTGGTGCCAAAATCCCGCTTCGACATGACTGATTTTGTCATCGAGTTTGTCAATTTTCTCTTTTAGTATTTTTCTGTATTATTTTAGCCGGTTTACGCTAATGTTGCTGATCGTACTCTGATCAATGTGCTCCAATTCCAACTGCAACTTGAGTGTAATAAATTGTTTTTACTATATGCATGATTAGCCCGCTGCATAAGGGCAGTTTTCCATTTACGTTCTTGCAGATCAGATTCTCGGTCAAGATGCAAGGCACTCGCCAATTTACGGTACAGCTCACGGATAGATAGACTAAGCTGTGCTTTATCAACTTGTTCCTGGGCCTCTGCGGCGATTTGCTTAAGCGTTTTTTCATTTAGCACGACGCTTCTCTTGCGCCTGGTTTTCAGCAGCTTTTTCCGCCTGGCATCGCGTTATATACATATGAGCATGCTTCAACAAGCCTGCTGACGAGCTAATATCCCTGTCGTCGCCGAAATCTACGTCGAATGTCTCCTCAAGTAAAATAGTGTCTTAGTACAAGCAATAAAAAGGACACATATTAATGTATAA
>JACMQE010000028.1 GCA_014377145.1 Glaciimonas sp.
CATTGATTGGCGATGCGGCACATGTAGTGCATCCGCTTGCTGGGCAAGGGATGAATCTGGGGTTTGCCGATGTCGTCGCGTTAATAAAGGTATTGGACGAACGTGGGTTGCATCGTGATTGCGGCGATACTGCGGTATTGGCACGTTACGCGCGCGCGCGTAAGGAAGAGATTTTATTGATGCAGGTGGCAACAGATAGTCTAGAGCGGTTATTCGGGCTGGATATTGCGCCATTACGGTTAGTAAGGAACGCTGGATTGAACTTGCTGGATAAACTTCCATTCTTAAAGCAACGATTGATGGGTCATGCTTTTGGTCGGACATTAAGAAAAAATTAAGGGAGTTGTAATGCAAATTTGGAAATTGCAATATTTGAAACCATTATTGCTGGCATTGATGATGGAGCCAACCATGATGGCGGCTTTCGCTGAAACACCAAAGGAAGCAGTAATTAAAAAAGTAATTGAGCCGTGGTTGGGGGATGGCGTCAAAGTAGATACCGTGACTAAAACGCCGTATCTAGGAATGTTTGAAGTGCGCGTCGGCAAGGATTTTTTATACTGATGCCCGTGCCAAATATATGTTTGTAGGCCTTATTCTAGATGTGCATAGTTCGCGGGACTTCACCAAGGAACGCATGGATGAGATCAGTAAAATGAAGTTTTCCGAGTTGCCGTTTGATCTAGCGTTAAAGTTGGTGAAAGGTAACGGCAAGCGTGTTATCGCTGTGTTTGAAGATCCAAACTGTAGCTATTGCAAAAAATTCCGTAAAACATTGGAAGAATTTGACAACGTCACTGTGTACACCTTCATGTACAACATTCTGGCTCCAGATTCTTCTATAAAGTCTACAAACGTCTGGTGTAGCGTGAATCGGCATAAGGCTTGGGATGACTGGATGTTAAATGGCAAATTACCAGCGATGGCTGCTTCAAGTTGTGTGGAGGCGCCTAACGATAAAGTGCTGGCACTTGGCCAGAAACTTAACGTGACCGGCACGCCGACTGTTATTTTTGCTGATGGCTCGCGTATCTCTAGCTTTATCGATGCAAAGGCGCTCGAAGCCAAGTTTGCTAAAATTAAATAGGAAAAAAATAGGTAAACAATTTTCGTATCGTCTAGTTAGTATGGACAGTGCATATTGCCAGATCGAGAGCGGATAAATTGTTGAATGTACCCAGATAAACATGACTATAAAGAGTGACGACAGTAGGTTTCTGTACTAAAGATATCATGCTGGAGATTGAATCGGCGAAGCCCGTTTTAGGCTGTTGCCGGATCATTTGTAGTTAACCAGGACCAAATTGATTGCGGTGCTGCGCTATGCGGATAAATAATGGTTAAACACTAGACCTATTCGGTATTTTGCTTCCTGCAGGACGTGGACGTCGGTTCGATCCAACCGGCAAGCAGAGAAAATTGCTGCAATTCTTGCCTGATGTTGATGGTGTGGGTGAGACTATTCTGGCGAGCGCGGCGAAAAATTTATCCGCCTGCCTTCCTAGCTAAGTCGTTTGTCGGTCTGACACGGCAGCGGAGACTGCGCAATTAGCTTAATCAATACAGTGGTTGTTCTTTGCTGCAATGCGCTGATGCCGATGAGGAGATGGCGGCTACGCTGGTGTATGGTCTGCAACAAACGGCGACAGCTGTCGGATGGATCATTATTGCGCTAGCCGATATGCCTTTTATATCCAAGTCAGTACGATTATGGCGTTACAAGCCGCGTTGGTGTAAGGTGCGGATATCGCATGCCAGTCTGCAATCATCGCCGGGGTAATCCGGTTGCCTCCATTCGCTATTATTTGCCGCGCAGTTTGCTACTAAACTTTCTCTTGGTGGCGGATGTCGGTATATTCCAGGATATCGACACCGTCGCCGATATACCGCATGCATAAGCGCTTATTTACGGATTGCGGCAAGGTGTCGTGGGCAAATGACCAAGGCGGCACGCGTTTGCAACGATCCAGTTAGACTAGCGTTTTCTACGCCACACTCTTGCCACGCTTCACTTACCTATACTCTGCGATGAACCCACATTTTTTGAATAAACGCTTGATCCTCATCCTCGGTTACGCGGGATTGATTCCCTTTGTGCTGTTAACGCTAGGTTGCTGGCTGGCGAGTTCCGATTGGCTGGGTAATTTTATTCGTGGACAGATGGCATACGGGATGGCCGTTCTGTCGTTTCTCGGTGGGATTCATTGGGGCGCAATGGTGTTGCGGGCCGATCTTTCTGCCGAACGGACAAAAAAGGCTTTAATCTGGGGCATTATGCCGAATACGATTGCGTGGTTTTCGACCCTATTTTTTGCGTATGGTTATACTTTGTTGATTCTTGGTTTTATTGCTGCGTACCAGGTGGATAAGCGCTTATTTGTTTGGTACGGTCTGCCTGGCTGGTTTACTGAGTTACGTTATAAGTTAACCTCTGTAGCGGTGGGCGCCATGTTGTTGGCGATGCTTGCCGCTGGGGTGAGGGGAAATTTGGGTGCGTAACTCTCATGAAAAATCTGCATTAAAACCGACGCCAAAGACAGCTGCTAAATCCACCAATTCTGTCGTAAAACGGATATCTAAAGCGGGATTAAAGACGCTTGCCCAGCCGAGCGCTAAGTCTGTTAAGTCGTTGACAAAATCGTTAAAAAATTCTAGCCTTCAGACCGTCAGCGCGGTCATTAAAAGCGAGACTAAGAGTGCTTTGCATTAAAGCATTGTGGCCGCCGATCCGGCCGCTCATTTGTTTGCTGTGAAATTGGAAATCGCAGCGCCAGCGGTAGTCGGTCAGATTGTGGCGCTACCCGCCTGGATTCCGGGTAGTTATATGATCCGCGAGTTTGCACGTCATATTGTACAAATTCGTGGCGAATCAAATGGTCGGACGATTGCCCTCAAAAAACGCAATAAACATTCCTGGCAAGCAGCACCTTGCGATGGACCGTTGACCTTGCAATATCAAGTATATGCGTGGGCTTTGTCGGTACGCGCCCCGCATCTGGACCAGACCCATGGTTTTTTAATGGCACTAGCGTGTTTATACATGTTGTGGGCCAAGAAAATGCGCCGCAAGTGGTGGATTTCACCTTCCGCAAGGCGCTGAGTATGATCATTGGCGAATCGCCACAGCGTTGCCGACATTGACAGCTGCGCAGGGCGAATTTGGTATTTACGTCGCGGTGAATTACGATGAGTTGATTGATCATCCAGTTGAAATGGGTGCATTTCAACTGACCACCTTCAAGGCGCATGGCGTTCCACACGAAATTGCGATCACTGGCAATGTCTCCAATCTGGATTTGGCAAGACTGAGTGCTGATCTGAAAAAATTTGTGAGACTCAGATTGCCTTTTTTGAGCCTACTGGAAGTAAGCTTGCTAAGCAGGCACCAATACAGCGTTATATGTTTTTGACGTTGGCAGTGGGCGATGGTTATGGCGGCCTTGAGCATCGTGCTTCGACAGCGTTGATCTGTGCGTGCACTGATTTTCCGGTAAATGGACAGCCCGAGTACAGCGATGGCTATCGTACTTTCCTGGGCCTTTGCACTCATGAGTATTTTATACCTGGAATGTAAAGCGGATTAAGCCTGCCGCGTTTGCGCCCTATGATTTGCAAGTGGAGAACTACACGCCGCTATTGTGGTTGTTCGAGGGGTTCACTAGTTATTATGATGATCTAATGTTGTTCCGCATTGGCTTGATTGATCAGGCTGCATATCTGAAGTTAGTGACAAAAACAGTGAATAGCGTCTTGTTTGGTAGTGGGCGGCGCAAGCAAAGTGTAACTGAATCGAGCTTTGATGCTCGGGTTAAACATTATCGTCGGGACGAGAATGCCCAAACACTATCATCAGTTATTACGCTAAAGGTTCACTTATAGCGCTGGCGTTTGATTTGATGATCCGGAGCGAGACAAAAAACAAGAAGTCGTTAGATGATGTGATGCGTGCGTTATGGCAAAATATGGTCCCGAATTTTATGCCGATAACGGTGTAGGCGGGCACGGCGTGACTGAGGCAGCCATCGAAGCGTTATTTGATGCATTGATGGGATTGAAACTGAAGCGATTTTTTGATCTTTACGTACGCGGTACGGACGATCTGCTATTAGAAAAATTGTTGGCCTCAGCGGGCTTGAAGATTACCGACTTGGGAGCACCACCACGTGTGGTGGTGCTGATTGCAAACTGGTGAATGTCTACGAGGGAGGGGGTAGCACATCGCGCAGGATTCTCTGCCGGGGACGTGTTAATAGCGCTGGATGGTATTCGTGTGACGACTAGTCTGGATGTCGTTTTTGTGCGTTATCGCGTTGGCGATATGGTCACGGTGCACGCATTTCGCCTTGATGAGTTGTTGATTTTTAGCTTGAAATTGCTTGCCGATACTACGCCGCGATTGGATTTGAATGCGGAATTGGAGCCGGTCGCCGCCGTCGCCACGCGTAATGCGTGGTTGGGTGGGCGTGTTAGTCGTTGATTGAGAGGTTTTTGATTGATGCGTTGTTGATTATTGCGGAAAGTCGTTTGGGGGCTAAAGCGGCATGAAAATCAATCTGCCAGTAGATTAGCTGTCTACCTTTAATCCATTCCAGCGCGGTGTGAGGGTGCCCGTTATCCCATATAGGTCAAGCACGTGACCAATGGTGTGGTCGATCATTTCATTAATACTTTTTGGAAGATGATAAAATCCGGGAAGTGGTGGAAAAATAATTCCCCCCATCTCGGTAACGCTCGTCATATTCCGTAAATGCGCCAGATTAAATGGCGTTTCACGCACCATCAGCGTTAGGCGGCGACGTTCTTTGAGTACGACATCTGCCGCGCGCGTAATTAGATTATCTGACAGGCCATGTGCCACTGCCGCCA
>JACMQE010000316.1 GCA_014377145.1 Glaciimonas sp.
GCCACTTCCGCCGCAAGGGCCTGCCCGCCGTCATCAAAGCCCTGCAGCTTTTCGATTGGTCGGCACGCCTCGCCGCCTGGTGCAGTTGCCCCTACTTCATCGAGAACCCGGTCAGCACCGTCAGCACCTACTGGCGCCCGCCCGACCACCGCTTTGACCCCTGTGACTACGCGGGCTATCTACCACCCGAAGCCCAGCTTGCAGAAGCCTACACCAAGCGCACCTGCCTGTGGACCGGCGGCGGCTTCGTGCTGCCCGAGCAAAAGGCCGTCGTGCCCATCCTCGGCTCCAAAATGCACAACCTGCCCGACTCAAAAAACCGCGCCAACTTGCGTTCGGCCACCCCCGCCGGCTTCGCCCGCGCCGTGTTCGAAGCAAATCATGTGCTTATGCAGCAAATTAGATGACGTATTTTACTTCGTAATCAGTACGACATCTTTCAGAAAAGTCACTACATTGCCTGGGTTCTCAAAAAACTGAGGAAAATCTTTGCTTTTCGCCAACATCAGTTCGAAACCGCCAGCAGCATATCGTTCCATGGTCTTAACCAAGTCAAGCCCCCTTTCATCAGCTTGTTCAGGACTCAATTCTTCGATTTCCTCAAATGGGAATTTAGCCAAGGTTAATAGGCCCATAAAAATAAAATCGACCAAAGGCTGAGGCTTCCAATCCTTTATCTGTAGGAACTTAGGCCCCGCTGCGTTGCGCTCGGAAGGTGCTTGGTGCCGAGCTTTAATGCCAACCATCGTGGCATACATAAAACACTCGTAAACCGTCCCGAATGCTTTACCTCGTTCAAATTGCTCCTCATCTGAGCCCGCGCTTTTACTAAAGTCTTTAACGCGTGTTAATCGGCGCATGAAATCCTCGTAGGTATTAGGGTAGAGAGGGTACTTCTCTAGAAATTTTTCCTTAAGTAATTTCATTAGATGGCGAGGCGAGTAATTTGAACAGACAGATTCTTACGGTTTTGGTTTGATTGTCCAGGAGGAATAACTAGTTGGTATATCTTCAGTTTTTTGCCCTGAGCTTCCACATCAGCTTTAATTAATGCTAGCTTTTCGTTGTCTACTATGTAACGGCCTTCTTCATTAGGGTCTTCATCTAGGAAGTCTTTTATGATGACAATGCTTTGTCCAAAAGCCTTTGCTGCTTCCGCAAGAAACCCCCTTGTCTTTACTGCATCGAAATCAGAGGTAGGCGCGTCTGTAATCAATGGGTAGTTTTTAGCTACCCCACGGTTACGGTTTGCCGTAACGATAGCCATGATGATAGCGAGCTTGAATGAGCTTACTTGCGACGTATTTAAGTTTTCCATTGGGATACCAGCATCATCCTGAATTTCAGGTATGTATCCACCAGCTTCATATACGAAGCGAATCTGACCATAAACTGCACCTGTGCGTTTATTTATACTGCTGTAGTGCTGGTTAGCTGTATCTTCAAGGTGGCTAATCAACTTCTTGTATTGCGCTTTCTTAGTCAGCTCTGTTAGTTCACGCAGGTCAGATAGCATTTTTCGCTTCTCTAGCAATTTAGGGTCAACGTCGCTACCCTGCGTGAGTTTCCCGAACTCCTCTTTCACCGCTTTCAAGCTCTCCGTCAGAACAGCTGACTCTTGGCTGTACCGCTCAACTAACCCGGAGTAGCGTTCCAAGTCTCTTTTTGCCGACTCGATAGAGAGCACGACGCTTCCGGCAGTGCCGTTAGCTACTACACCGCTATTTACTGTTTCTGTTTCCGTTTCCCCAATGATGCGCTCTAAGTCCTCTTGCAAGAGCAATTTTTGCGCCTCAAGCTGTTTTTGCTCAACGTACGCCGCAGCTATTTCATCATTAGCACGCGTAGACTTTTCTCGCATTTTAATGCCCTGACGGTACATTTCTCGCAAGTCCAATTCAATACTTGGCAGTGGTACAAGTTTAGTTTTTTTGGGTTCGTTCTGGATTAGCAAGCTCTCGATTGCGGCGTACTCTGAGGAGCCTTTAAGTGCCGGACGGTTGCAGACTAAGCAAAGCTGCTTTTGCAGCATATCCTTAACGTGTACCCCATCCGGGATGCCTTTTGGCAGCCGGGTCTGCTCTTGCTCACTCTGCGCCAACGTTGCTTGGTGTTTGGCCTCACGAGCCAAAGCGAAGCTGGAATAAGCGTCATATTTCTCCTCGAACTCATCTACTAAGTCCTCGGTGCCCATAATCAGCCAATTATCGGTGAAAAGTCGTTTGGCGAACCCAAGCTTTAAGTCATCAATTCGGGCTCGGACTTGTCCCAACTCACGCTCTCGGTGTTGCCGCTCTTTCTCCAGGGCTTGGATTTTGGTGGCGGAAGTCAACTGACTGATGATGCCATCTAACTTCTCAGACGCCCCGTCTCGGTTTTGTTTAGCCTCATCCATCTTCGTTTCAACCACCGTCAGCTTAGTTTGAACGTCCAGCTGTTGATGTTGCAACGTTTCCGTTTTCTGTTTGCGAGTAGTGTCGCTTTTGAGCGCTTGTTTTAGTTCGTTATCAGCCGTTGTGTAAGCTGCCTGCGCAGCTTCAATGAACCTGTCCCACTTCTCTACATCAGATAACTGGTTAACCACCTGTTTAAGTGAATCGCGGCTAGAGGTATCAATAAGACTGTTAATGCCCCTTTCCCCCTGAAACCATACATACCGCTGAATATCACTCGGAATGAGTTGGGCTAATAACTCCACCGGGTTGCTTACAGGCTTAAAGTGGCTAACGGTCTTGCGATAACCTTCAAGATGACTTTCAGCGTCAGCCTTAAAGTCATTTGCTCCAATTTTAGTGACGCTGAGCCGTCGAATGAATCGATAGGATTCATCTTGGTGCCCACTTTCTACCTCGACGCAAACTTCGCACAACACCTTGCTACCAATCTCGGCCTCCGCAAGCGCACGTTCATTTGCCAGCGTGTGCCTTATCTCCGACTTCATATCCGACGTTTTGCGCACAGCAGTAGGTGCTCCACCTGGTCGCGGCTTGTCGTCAGTAATACCGTCTTTAAAAAGCCATTGAATTGCGTCATATAGCTTGCTCTTACCGTAGCCGTTGGCACCCAATACCAGATTCAGGCCATCAGAGAATTCCAGTTTGTTATTGTCGTAATAACACAGGAAGTTGCAAAGGGTAATATTTAAAAGGCGCATAAAATCACTTCAAACGGTTATTGAGTACGGAGTGGAGGTGAGCTGCAGTAATCCTCGTAGAACCGATTTCAATCTGCTTATTAATCATCTGCCGAATTAACTCTACCATCAGGTTGCTGCTACTGCGCATTAAATTTGCCGTAGCTATATCATCGTCAGTGATTTTGTAGCTTTCACGGGTGGTTTCGTCCTGTAAAAAGGCCTTGAAAGTTTCTAAGTGAGGGCTGGTCATGCTACTGGCGTTGAGTAAGGGTCTAGTGAATCGGGGTTGATTTGGTAACGGTCACATACTGACCGGACAGCATTGATAGCTGCAAACTTGTTAATGGCCATATAAGCGAAGTCAACAACTCGTTCCAACTCCTTTCTGACTAAATTCTGCTCAAGCTCAAATGACGCTCCAGTTGGTACACCACTAGGCACAACAACCAAGTCATATATTCTGGCAAAATGCTTTTCAGGATGCTGACGTAATATCCGTCCGCGTCGTTGAATAAACTGCCGCGGGTTGCCAGTGCTTGAACAAAATATAGCTTGTTCAGTGCGCGGAATATCAACTCCTTCATCCAAGCACTTCATTGACAGCAATACATCAATCTTTCCCGTTTCAAAATGTTGAAGTGTATGCTCCTTGTCAGTTGATTCGCTGATGTAATCGGCAACGCGCGTTTCTGGCGATACCTCACGTACTGCATTAGCATAGTAATCAATAATCCGGCTGTCTTCTGGCACCTTTGGATAAAAATCTAAGTCAGTCTCATTCTCATCGTAGAAGCCTTCTGGAGCATACACCAGGGTGTATTTTAGAGCGGGGCCCTCTTCCGATTTGATAATGTCTCTTAATATTGTCTCAAAGGCATCCAACTTGCTCATTGCCTTGTGTATAACGCGTTTCCGCTGCATCAACAACATTTCATAGCTTTTCTTCGCGGCATTATCTTTACTCGCACGGTCGTGGAGAGAGGCTAATTTGGCAGAGATTTCGGTATACCTCTCCATTTCACATTTAGTAAGCTCTACAACGCGGGGAAAGTAATAGTAAGGGCAAAGGATGCCCTCATCAATTGCTCGTTCCATTGTGAAGTTGTAAGCATATGGTGGTGCATCATGGAAAAATGCTTCCATTTGCTCTGTGCCCTCTTCATCATAGACACGTTTCGGGGTAGCTGATAACCCGATAAGTTTTTTCACGGGCAGTTGCGCAAACAAGGCCGCAACAGCTGGAGCGCCGACGTTGTGTACTTCATCGGCTACCAAAATTATTTCGTCACCTGCCGCCTTCAGAAACGCTTGAAATACGGGGTTGCCAAATGTCCGGTACGTCGAAACGATAACGTAAGAATCAGGTACGCCGAAGCTCTGCGAGTTTCTGATGCCATCTAGTGCGTCCTTCCAACCAGCGTTTTTAGAAGATGCCTTGATTATTCTTCGAAAATTGAATCTCTTAGCTTCTTTCTCCCATTGTTCAACTAATATGGTAGTCGGTACTAGGATGACAATTTGGTAGTTGTCCTGTTGTGCAAATTCATTTAAACAGCAATTCAATGCCGTAATCGTCTTGCCCGTACCCGTTGCCATTGCGAAAATGCCGTGGTAGCCATTATTGACCCAATTCTGGTAGGCATCCTGCTGATATTGGCGCGGCCCACTATCAAACGGAAACCGGGGGGAACTCCGATAAACCTCAATCTTTTGCATAATAGCTTCCATTGTTCGCCGGGTCGCTTCGGTATGTTTCTGCTTGGCCTTCTGTTCTAGTAGCTGCTGCTCATTCACCAGCAGCTCGTCCAGGTCCTTGCCGCCATATTCCCGCACTATCACCTCCTCAATCTTGTCAAACGGAATTAACGCTGCATAATCAGTCAAGCCGTCGAAAATCTGGTTGTAATCTTGCTCATATTCGGTAAATGCGTCAGGCTCCAATTTCCAGGACAGTTTCAGGTCCAGCTCCTCAAGGTTCTCCAGCAGCCCCGAAGCAGTGAAATTGCACGAGCCTTTGAATTTCACCTTATTGGTGCCGTCGTAAAAGATGCCTGATTTGTAGTGAGCAATTCCCCGCCGGCCAATTGGCTTTATTGCTCTTATCTCGATTCGCTTTTGCGCTATTAGCCAAGCGATGCAGTTAAAAAAATGTTGCCCATACTTATCCAGGGCAATTTTCAGCCCGTGGAAGTCTTCGGTCGAGAATTGGCGGCCTTCCGCATCAGCCGCCATGCCTTTCAAAACCATCGCTTTGTCTTGCACCGAAAGGACGTGGTTGATAATCAACCTGACCCGCCCCCCGTTGCTGATAAACGTCGCAAAACCCAAAGCCAGCACGTTGATAGCGGACGAGCTGAAATACCCCAGCAGCAAGTCCAGCCGCTTGCTTTCTACCAGACTTTCCAGGTAAAAAGCAAATGGTTCGTTATCCGTGCCCGAGCGGTATTCCTCACCCTTTGGAAATGCAATGACTCTCAGCATGAGTGCGGGTCGGCCAGGCTTACAGACAAGTTAA
>JACMQE010000317.1 GCA_014377145.1 Glaciimonas sp.
CCCATCACATCGGTGATCACCAACACGCCAGAACCGTCGTTGAGTCGGTCCACTGCCTGCTTGGCCAACAATTGGACTTCGGCCGTATTTTGATCGGCGAGGACATCGATTGCCTCGAAACGCTCGGGTATCTGTCTAAATACATGGGAAGCTGCGGTAATAAACGCCTGACCGAGCGGCGAGTGGGTTAATAAAAGAATACCGACCATAATTTTTTAATATTAGACCCGCTATACGGACAAGAGCGATTACGCCAATGGCATAGTCGCTATAGGTTTACGCATATTCTCTCGACAGACGCTATTGGCGTGCGCTTTTTTATCGAGTACTGTCATGAAACCTGTATCAAGCAGTTTTTTCATTCAGCTAATTAACGCACTGATGTACACACTACGATACGTACATCAGTGGTGCTTCAGTAGTTAAAATAATTAGTTCCGTTTAGCCTGCAATGCTGTTTCTAAAGCGTCAATGAACATTTCTGCCACATTAAAATCTGCCTGTTGCATGATTTCTTGGAAGCAGGTCGGGCTAGTGACATTGACTTCCGTCAAATATTCACCAATTACATCCAATCCTACCAGCAACAGGCCGCGCTTCACCATTATCGGGCCAAGAGTTTCACCGATTTCACGCTCACGTTCGGTCAGCGGCTGCGCCACACCCAAACCACCCGCTGCCAGATTGCCGCGTACTTCGGAGCCTTGGGGGATCCGTGCCAGGGTGTACGGTACAACTTCGCCGCCAATCACCAATACACGTTTGTCGCCCGCCACGATCTCGGGGATAAAGCGCTGGATCATGATAGTTTGGTCACCGTTGTCGGTCAGTGTTTCAATAATTGCGCCGAGATTCATACAGTCGGATTTGACGCGAAAAATGCCTGTACCACCCATGCCATCCAGCGGTTTCAGAATCACATCCTGATGCTCTGCATGGAACGCACGTAGACGCGCCGCGTCACGCGTGACCAGAGTTGGTGAGATAAATTGTGGAAATTGCACAATGGCGAGCTTTTCGTTGTGATCACGAATAGCCTGGGGTTTGTTAAAAACCTGCGCGCCTTGTTTTTCAGCTAAATCTAACAGGTACGTGGTGTAAATGTATTCCATGTCGAATGGCGGGTCTTTGCGCAACAGGATCGCATCGAACTCAGACAAAAATATTGCACTTGGCGGTCCCGCACGATACCAATCCTTGCTGTCGCCGGTCATTGTGATTCGTGCGATATTAGCAATCACGATGCCACTTTCGAGCGCCATGTCTCGCTGCTCAAATGCGTAGATCGTATGGCCGCGTTTTGCGGCTTCGACCATCATCGCGTAGGTGGTGTCTTTGTAAATTTTAAAGCTATCAAGCGGATCGGCGAGAAAAGCGATTTTCATGAGCTTACCTTGGTCTTGTGGTTCTTAAGTACTGGGTCAATAGATTTCTGGATTCGGATCGGTTTTTTCCATTTCTAGCGAGGCAGCCAGCAATGCCAGACGCGCCACTACGCCATACATATAGAAGCGGTTTGGTGCCGTGGTGCCTGGTTTTGCCAGCAAATCAGGCAAAGCATGCTGTTGCGCAAACGCCAGCGGCACATAATGTGCGCCCGGTGTGTTAAGATTTTCATTGATGTCACGCTCGGCATGCATCCGGTAAAAACCCCCGACGACATAACGGTCGATCATATACACCACAGGCTCTGCTACGGTTTCGTTAATATGCTCAAAAGTATGTACGCCTTCTTGAATAATTACATCTTGGATCGCTATACCTTCTTTGCCCACCGAAATTTTAGCGCGCTGTTTCAGGTTCAGTTCTTTGATCTGATGAGCGTCTGTGACACTGGTAATACCCATGCCATAGGTGCTCGCATCGGCCTTGACGATCACAAATGGTTTTTCCTTGATACCGTACTCTTTATATTTCTTGCGAATCTTCGAAAGCAATGAACTAACGCTCGATGTCAATGCGTCTTCACCGAGATGTTCCTGGAAGTTGATTTGATCGCACTTGACAAAAAACGGGTTCAGCATCCAAGGATCGACATCGACCAGTTTCGCAAATTTTTTTACGACTTCATCGTAAGTGGCAAAATGATTACTTTTGCGACGCACAGCCCAACCGGCATGCAACGGCGGCAAGACGTTTTGCTCGTGCAGATTTTCTAGTATCGATGGAATACCCAAGGACAAATCATCGTTAAGCAAAATCGTGCATGGGTCAAAATTTTTCAAGCCCAGACGACGCCCGTTTTGCGAGCGCTCCAGCGGCTCCAGCATCACCGTCGTACCATCCGGCAATTCGATTGTCACCGGTTCAGTAACGTCGTCCGACAGTGAGCCGAGTCGGACATTTAATCCTGTTTGCCTAAAAATCTGTATTAGGCGTGCAACGTTCTGTAAATAAAACGTGTTGCGTGTATGTAACTCCGGTAATAGCAACAGATTCTTAGCGTCTGGGCAATATTTTTCAATCGCTGCCATCGCTGCCTGGACCGTTAGTGGCAACATTGCCGGGGATAAATTATTAAATCCACCGGGAAATAGGTTGGTGTCTATAGGTGCCAATTTGAAACCCGAATTACGCAAATCGACCGAGCAGTAAAACGGTGGCGTATGTTCCTGCCACTCCATCCGAAACCACCGCTCTATCGCCGGTGTGGCTGTAAGAATTTTCTTTTCGAGATCCAGGAGGGGGCCGTTCAAGGCAGTGACGAGGTGCGGAACCATAAAAAATCTTACACTTTCATATGACCTGGAAGCGGACAACCTCCGCCTCCAGGTGTCGATAAGACATTGATTACATCAAATATTTCTTCAACTTAGAACTTACGCAAAATCTCTCTAGCGTACTGCCTTCATTGGTAGTGTTGGCAAGCCGTTGCTGGGACAATTTTGCGTAAGTTCTACAATTAATACAGCCGCTTGTTGTGTGACCGCATTTCCGACACGGTTACCATTTGTACCTATAAGCCTCTTGAGCGGTTTTTCAGTGATAACGGGCTATTTATCGCACCGTGGCCGCATTTGAATGGCCTCGATTTTAACGGGACTTATCTTTTCCGTTATACCAAAATGCAGCATAGGCCGATGAGACCAGCCATATCGGACTAATAACATTAGGGCAATCTGATGTATTTAAAGCCCATGAAAATGAAAAAGCGCCCTTTTTAAAGGCGCTTTTACTCGTAGTCTACCATGAATAGGTATCCGACCTTACCAGACTACACCGCGGTCCGGTTTGATCCTTAGATGATTACCTCGATTTAACCTTGATAAGCCGATTCGCCGTGGCTGGAAATGTCCAGACCTTTGCGCTCTTCTTCTTCGGTGACACGTAGTCCAATGACTATGTCCACCAATTTGAAGGCAATGAACCCCACCACACCGGACCAGATCACCGTCGTCATCACACTTTCAAGCTGAATCAATAGCTGACCGCTAATTGAATAGCAAGGTGCAACAGCGTTGGTAACATATTCATAAATACCTGTACCACCGAGGCTAGGCGCAGCAAACACACCGAGAATACCGCCTACGCTATGCACACCAAAGACGTCTAACGAGTCATCAGCACGCAGAATTTTTTCAGGCCAGTTACACCCCGCAAGCAAGCAAAACCAGCAATCAAACCCACGACCAAGGCACCGCCAACACCGACGAAACCGGCTGCTGGTGTAAAGCATGGAAAGCTTGCCTTTGCCGATCCACTCACCCAAGCTCCATGTCAATACTGCGCAAGCTGTTGCGACTAATGTGTTGATGAAGGCCAAAGCTGCACCGCCGTTAGCTTCCAGACCGGAGCCAGTGTTAAAGCCAAACCATCCAAACCACAGCCATGAAGCACCGACCATATTTAACGTCAGAATATGTGGCTTGAACGCTTCTTTCTCGTAGCCTACGCGTTTGCCGATAACATAAGCGCCGACCAGACCAGCAACCGCCGCATTAATATGGACAACGGTACCTCCAACGTAATCCAGAGCGCCTTTTTGGAACAACCAGCCTGAGATCGCTTTCATTTTTGCAGCAGCAGCGTCGGTAAAGCTA
>JACMQE010000029.1 GCA_014377145.1 Glaciimonas sp.
ACCCCTACTTCCAGCAAGTGCGTATCCACCAACGCATACAACCGCGGCAGAAGGTCTGCGATATTAGTGTCCGACAATGTTGGACTGACGTTGAGAGGGAAACCAACCTCGATGGTAAGGCTGACCTTTTCAATTGCTTGTATTTGCATTTCAAATACCTCCTGGAGTAGTGTTGCGCCCAAGCATTACGGCGTGAAAGAATGAACGAGAGCGATCGCCCCCAGATAACCGTCAGCTACCGGGAGGGACTGCATCCTGAGCGGGGCGGGGTCAAACGGTAGCGCCACACTGTTAAACGCACGCACATTGCCATCGTCTGCCTTGAGCACCGCTTCCTTGCCAACCCATAATCTAAAAAATGCATTGCGTGCAGCGATGGGATGCAAATCGGCTAACTGGCCGCGCTCGAACGGCGTGCAGACTAGCAAGCATCAGGACGAAAATATCAAGCGGTAATAATTTTTCAATATCAATCCCTACTTGCCCAGCCCGGCTGACCGAAATCATCCCAAAGTCGCCAGATTGCGAAACGTTAAAAGCCAGTTCGCCGAAGTTTAGTAGGGACAACACCGGCTTACCAAAGCGGTCCCCCTGTATCTGGACATTCTCCAAACCGTATTCAGTTGTCAAAATCTGACGTAACGCCGCACGCACACCGGCAAAACGCACACGGTCTCCACGCTGGTAAAACCGCTGCAATTCCTACAGTTCTGACGATGCCAATGCTTGCAAGGTCATCACGTCCGGCTCACATGTCAGATTCAGGCGCACCGTCCACCAACGTACTCTTCTCTGAAAAGCCTCTTGGCTCGGATATAGTTGGTAGCTACGAATAAAGTGAGCGTCAAGTTGCCGCCACCGCTAACTGCGCCAAGAGCGTTTCCAATCGGTGCAGCAAAGCCTGCTCATGCTTACGGATAAAGAAATGGTCACCATCAAACATTTCCACGCTGAACTCAGCATCTGTTTCGAATTGCTATGCATGTATTGCCGCGATCGATACAATCGGATCCCGCCCCCCACCAAAGACATGAATCGGACAGCCAGGCGGCGCGCCACATTCAGCCAGCGCATGAATCAATTCATAGGCGATCAATCCACCCAGACTTTGACCAAAAAGTGCATACGGGGGCCGCTAATTCGACCAACAAAGCGGTGCAATGCTGGCCCCCACGATTGGCATCAGGGATATTTCCAAGTTGGCAGATAGCTGGATCGCCAGTTGAATTGGCAGGAGCCTGATATTGTCGGCACATGGTTCGCCCAAACGACTGCCGCGCCCAGGCAACTCAAACGGTTGCACAGCTAAGCCAATCGGGCAGCAGACGACGCCATAGCGCGTAGACGCTAGCGTTTGCACCTGCATGCGGCAGACAGAATAGCGTCATGGGTGTCGTTAGTGTCGCGGGGGCGGTTGTGATTGCAGTCATCATTACCATCATACAAATGGTTACTTTACCGATTGTCCAGCAAGGTGCTGACGCAAACTCAAAGGGCGCATGTCTACCCACATCTGCTCAATATGCGTCAGGCAACTTTGCTTGTTTCCGCTAAAGCCAACTTCGCGCCACCCTTTTGGCATGTCTTTGTCATCCGGCCAGATCGAGTATTGCTCTTCGTCGTTGGCTACTACCCGAAAAATGGTATCTGTGCTCTCAAAACTCATCTGAAACTCCTTAAATATGTGCAACAAAAGCCGCTCGATACGTGTAGACATGTGAGGATGCTGCTTTTTTACCGGATATTAATCTGGGTATTGTTGGATATTGCGTTAGCCCCAACAGGCGAACGATGGTTCTGTCAGCACCGTACCGGCACCTTTTGCACGCAATTTAGGCATTGATTGGTTGCATCACGGACCATGAAATGCACCAAGGTTTGCGACACTTCCAACTTGCGGGCAGTCTCTTGCAAGGT
Source organism: Glaciimonas sp. (assembly GCA_014377145.1). The sequence continues at coordinate 1,918 of JACMQE010000029.1, forward strand.
GTAGTCGCGAAGACGAATCATTTCAAATGTATTTGCGGGTGCGCTTGGGTAGTGTCGCCAGTGCCTCGGAAACATGTTGCAATAGATCGTACGAAGGATGACATTTACCTCCGGTCCTGCCGCAGGTGATGGCACGTCATAGCCCTCTTCTTCATTCAGATAATGACCAAGCTCAAAAATTCTGCGATGGTAGTGGTCAATCGCTAGGTTGCGAACCATACGCATCAGATACGCCAACGGTTACCGCACTTTTTCAGTGGTGGCGCTTTCGCTGACTTTAACAAACACATCTTGCACAATATCCTCGGCACGGCACCGGCAACCAGTGATCCCGTTTGCGATATTTATTAACAGATGCCGATTTGCAATTAAGGCGGCACCTACCTCTAGGTTGTCGCCATTGACGTCAAGTTGTTGTGTCGTTCCCATGTTGCTACTCCTATCTGGAATTTAATCGTAAATAATAATCATTCTTAATATGATTATTATTTACGATTAAATTCCAGAAATGCCAGAATTTTCTGCATTTTTTGAGATAAAAGGACGCTATTGCCAACAATGGAGTGGTTAAAATAATCAAGTGTCAACGTCAAGAGTTGAAATCAATATGCGTAGATTAGACTCTAATTGTAGAGATCAAATACGGAGGTGATCATCGGAAGTATTGACAGAGATGTCGCACCTGCAACTAATACTTGGGTACGCAAGAATGCCAATCGTCACTGCCATAAAAATTGCATACAACGCTCGCCGAGTTTGTACGTCTGCGACGCTGTTAAGCATATATTCAGTTTGTTGGAATCTTCCTACGTCAAATAGGCTAGAACCATGTCAGCGAAAGTCGATGCCAGCACAGGGTGAGCTATTTACTTTTTGAGATTACTATTTTGTATCTCTTGGATTAATTAGGGCCACTTAAAGCAAAAATGAGGAGAAAGCGCTTTGTCTTGAAAACCCAACTCTGCCAAAGCAGTATTGATGTTATTTCTGGCCGCCGTCGCTACTGCCTGATATTTTTTTCCCAACTTATAACTCGCCCCTGCCCGATTCGTTCGACAAATGCGGTAAGGCAATCTTGCACCGAGCCAATCATCTGCTCTTTGGTCAATGCAAAGGCACAAACCAATGCTGTTCTATAATTGTTTTGATGACTTCATGGGACGCCAGATGAAAGCAATACGCCATTTCAAATGCAGGCGCCATACTTTCCTCGCTCAATGGTCCAAAATACGCATCCCAAAATTCTGCCTCTGCCTTCACCAGGTTGCGCACACCGTAATTGCCGAGCATAAGGCAGATCTGAAAGACCACTCAACAAATGTGGCGATGCGCCGGGAAACTTAGAAAACGGTTTATTTTTGACACGAAGTTCACTTATAACTAAAGGTAACGGCGGTGGTAATCGGGCAAGTGCGGCAGGTCTTTGGTCGTGCGCGGTGCGATGGCCGACAGACTTGGCCTGTCCCTGAAAGTCGAGCGGACCAAAAGCCCCGAAGTCGGCCTTTTTCCCGATCAATTTTTCCTTTTGATCTTGCGCGAAGCCGAAGTTTTCCATTCGGTAGTTGGCTGGGTCCCAATCCATCCCAATCAGTGATCCTAAATAATGTTTTACCTATTGGTTAAGAAGCGCCTTAGGAAGCATGCAATTTAAGGCTTCAAGTGTAACAAAACTTGACTGATCAGCCTTTTGATAGGATGCGACCATGGTGTCTTCGGTCGAGGGAAAAGGACCATGCACCGGCACACCTTCCAGCCTCTGCGTGCCGAGTTCGTACCAGAGGCGATGCGTTGTATGAAGGGCTTCTTCGATAGTTTTTTATATGGCCGCGGCTGCGGTATGATTTTCTTTCTGCTGAAAGTAAGGATGATTGCCATGCTCATCCGTCAGTTGCGGACTATCCGCTAAAATTACTTGCTCAGCGCGTACGGTCAACAAGAAATCGCTAAGATCGATAAAGTAGGGTCCAACGCCGAGGCAGTGCTCCGCCTTGCATCAGATTTAATGCTATCAGCAAGATGCATGGACGAGCATGCCAAGCCGTATATTTTAAATAACTTCGCCCGATGGCGGCATGAAAATCCCCATGTGGGCTCTCTTTTAGTCGATAGATGACTTCTGCGCTTAGCGTCTCTTTGCTACAAGCAGCATGTCTTTACGCGGAAAAAGAAACAAAGATCATGGAGCAGCTACCCGGTGCATTCCCGGCAATGTGATCAATGCGCTGTGCTTGACTGAAATCATGGACGAGTAGGTGAGAATATTGATTCGGGACCTGAGGAAAATATTGATTTGGGACATGGCGAGAATATGGCGATGGCGAAGGAGAGACATGAGTAACACCGGAACCAATCGCGGCAATATTTAGAGGCATTTTTCTTGGATTAAATTACGGTTATTAGCTTAAAGGAACGGAACGTGGTTTAGCGTTCATGGAAGAAAGTGGCTGACCACTCCGCCCCGAACAAAAATACAAGCAATGAAACCACGAAAGATCCTGATTCCGATTCCAAATAACGACTTTAACCCGATCGAAGTCACGAGCAGCGCCAACATCATGCGGCTAAGCGAATGCATCATTATGCAGCCTATAACGGTGGCTCATCCATTAAGGCAATCTGCTCGCACAATTCAAGCACGCGATCCTGCCAATAGCGCTGCGTATTAAACCAGGGGAATGCCACACCGCAAAGGCGGGGTCATCCCAACGTCGCGCAATCTATGCCGAATAATGGATCAACCGTAGCGTCCGTAATGCCTCGGTCAAATGGAGCTCACGTGGATCGAAATCGCAAAAATCTTCATACCCAGCGAGCAGATCGGAAACTGTCGCACCATGTCCTGACGTTCGCCCGACATTAACATCCATAAGTCCTGCACAGCGGGTCCCATGCGGGCTATCTTCAAAATCTACAAAATGCGGCCCTGCATCGGTCCACAATATATTGCTGCCATGAGGGTCGCCATGGAAACGCAGCGCACCAATATCACCCGCGTGAGCAAAACAGCGCCGCACACCTTCGAGCGCCTGCGTGACTTTGCTGCGATAGGCTGCCAGTAAATCTTCCGGGACAAAACCGCTTTCTAGCAAATAATTGCTTGGTTCAATTCCGAAAGTGGTGATATCCAGCGTTAGCCGATGCTGAAAAGTCTTGAGCCGCCCTATCGCATGAATGCGCCCCATAAAACGGCCCAGCCATTCCAACGTGACGCTATCTTCCAGCTCGGGCGAACGACCGCCATGTCGCGGAAAAACCGCAAATCTGAAGCCATTAAACTGATGCAAAGTACTGCCATCGGCATTTGCGGAGGCAGGCACGACCGGGATTTCTCGCTCGACAACTCTTTCACAAACGGATGTTCTTCCAGAATGGCAGCGTCGCTCCAACGCTGCGGTCGATAAAATTTAGCGACCATTGGCGGCCCGTCCTCGATCCCGATCTGGTAAACACGATTTTCATAATTATTGAGCGCCAACAAAGGACCATCACCATGCAAACCAATGCTATCAAGCGCATCCAATACCGTATCTGGTGTAAGGGTCGAAAATGATGCTGGTGTGAGTAGATTCATTCAGCTATTGTAAGCCGCAATATCGTCTGGACGATTTTACTTTTGACCTTTGAGCTGTGCGTGTCAAAGTATTTGCACTGCATAGTTTCTTGAAACGTTTACACTCTATGTAAAATCCTCCTACTAAAATAGATAACAAGAATGGATGCATTATTCTTGAATCCGCACCAAATATTTCCAATATTCCCATTTTTAACAAGGATTCTGACGAATGCCCATTACTGCCCTTAATCATTACAATTTACGTGCATCGCATGCCCTGATGCTGGTACTCAGAGATTTTTATTGCAACATTGTCGGCCTCAAACAAGGTGAGCGCCCTGCTTTCAATAGCTTGGGATTTTGGCTCTAGGCCGGGGGCGGCCGATTTTGTATTTGAGCGAAACATTAGAAGGCGATATCAGAAATAGTATTGTCAATACGTTTGATCATGTCGCTTCAGCTGCATTAATCAAGAAGAGATGGCAGCACAGCTGGCAGTCCATCAGTGCATTACAAGGTTGCACACGATACATTAACTGGGCAGACCCAATTCTTCTTTAAAGATCCTGCCGATAACGGTATAGAGTTAAATTTTAAGGGTGGGGGGAATTTTGTAGTACGAAGGAATGAGTGTATACAACTGTTCATTTATTTTTTCCGTTGTTTGCAGGGTAAATGGTTGCAATCGCAAAATCCACCTGTTCATACCGTACCTCTTACTTAGGAC
>JACMQE010000318.1 GCA_014377145.1 Glaciimonas sp.
GAAACCATCATGACCACCGATACCCAGCCGAAAGCGGCATCGCGTACGGTTACCATAGCTGGTAAGCAAGTCACCATGACCGGTATAAGCAAGGGTGCTGGCATGATCAGGCCGAACATGGCAACCATGCTTGGTTTTCTAGCGATGGACGCCAAAGTTACACAGCCAGTGTTAGAGCATTTAGTGAAACACACTGCCGATAAATCTTTTAATTGTATTACAATCGAAGGGGATACTTCGACCAATGACGCGTTTATGCTGATCGCCACTGGTGTTAGTCCGTTTGAAGTCGATAGTGTTGATTCAGCAGAATATGTAGCGCTGGCAGCAGCTGTCACCGACCTATCGCAGCAATTGGCCCAGGCTATTATTCGCGATGGTGAAGGGGCAACTAAATTCATTACAGTCACGGTGGAAGAAGGTCTGAATGTTGATGAATGTCGTAAAATAGCCTACTCCATCGGTCATTCTCCACTTGTAAAGACAGCATTTTTTGCGTCCGATCCCAATCTCGGACGGATTTTGGCAGCCATTGGCTATGCCGGCGTAGACGATCTCGATGTGAGCAAACTCAACTTGTATCTCGATGATGTCTGGGTAGCTAAAAATGGTGGGCGAAACGCCGACTATCAGGAAGCCGATGGACAGCGGGTAATGAAACAAAGTGAAATTACAGTACGCGTCAAACTGGGGCGCAGCGATGCTTCTGCCACGATCTGGACCTGCGATCTTTCGCATGAATATGTGACCATCAATGCCGACTACCGCTCTTGATTGATGAACAATATTCAAGTAGGGATAAGGGTTGTGCTGTGATAATACACTGAGTATACGTATTTTCATGTTTGTTTGAATAACGACATTAACTTACTTTACATGACCCAAATAGACCAATTCTTTATCCGTACCGAAGTCGTACTGACACGTCTCGAGGCGATTTTTCCTATCTCAAACGCTGCACCCGACTGGCAAGCCGGGATCGCTTTTCGCTGGCGTCAACGCAATAACAATCAAGGCGGTGGTCATCTGCAAGCAGTGCGACATATATCGGATATCGGCTTGTCGGATTTGCATAACATTGCCACTCAAAAGAGTCAGATTGACCAAAATACAAGACAGTTTATTGATCGGAAACCCGCCAATAATATGTTGCTGACGGGCGCGCGTGGTGTGGACAAGTCGTCGCTGATTAAGGCTTGTCTGAATCAATACGCACCGCAGAGATTGCGCTTGATCGAGGTTGATAAAGATCATTTGGCAGATTTACCGGATATTGTTGATCTGGTGGCTGGTCGTCCCGAGCGCTTCATCATTTTTTGCAACGATTTATCCTTTAACGAAGGCGAGAGCCGCTACAAAGCGCTGAAGGTCGTGCTATACGGCAGCATCGCCGCGCAATCCGATAACGTACTGATTTATGCAACCTCGAATCGTCGACATTTGTTGCCCGAAAAAATGTCAGATAATCTTTCGTATAAAACTGCGGATGATGGTGATTTACACCCAAGTGAAACTGTTGAAGAGAGAATTTCACTTTCTGAACGTTTTGGCTTATGGGTGTCTTTTTATCCGTTCAAGCAGGATTATTATCTGGATATCGTGGCGCACTGGCTCGGTCATTTTGGTTGCAATCCAGAGCAAATTGCAGAAGTGCATGGCGATACGTCGCGTTGGGCTTTGCATGGGGGTTCACGTTCGGGCTGGGTAGCATGGCAGTTTACCAAGAATGGTAGTTTACCAAGAACCAATGCTGGCCGGATGGGATCATAAGCATGCCGGGGGTGAATACAAAACCTATTAACGTCGCCGTCGGAATTTTATTGCGTCCCAACGGCGATATTTTGCTCGGGCAACGTCCAGAAGGTAAACCTTGTGCGGGTTATTGGGAGTTTCCTGGTGGAAAAGTAGAAAGCGGCGAAGCGATTTTCACAGCCTTACAGCGCGAGTTCATGGAAGAGCTGGGAATCGACATTATTTCGGCTGAGCCGTGGTGTGGCGTGCAGCATCAATATCCTCATGCAAACGTGCGTTTACATTTTTACATTAGCAGAGATTGGCTTGGCGAACCACAAAGCCTGGAAGGTCAGACATTCGCTTGGCAAGGTAGCGTTGCAGTAGAACCGTTGCTAGACGCAACGATTCCTTTGATTACCTGGTTAGATCAGCTGCGACTACCTTTGTGCATCATAGCGGACCAATAGTCAATAGCAGCCAGTTTGACTGGCTAATCTCGGCAAGACAACAAATTGCTGCAATGTTATTGCTGTAATTTGTTGTCATCATCAATATCATTCCAGCGGGTTGACCGCGGGAATGATGTATTTCTCTTCAGCCCACGCGCCCAGGTCAATTTGTTTGTAGCGTTCCGAGCAAAAGGGCCGGAATCTGCTCGCTTCGATCCATTCAACTTTAGTGCCGCAGGTTGGGCAATCGGCTATAGCCATCATTATGCGACAATCTTAAATCAAAAATTGCAAAGAGTTAGTTCGAACGCTACTTCACCTTCAAAAGCCTTCGGTTTAAGGTCGCCGCCTTGTGACATATACCTTATCCAGAGCATATATTTGTTAGCGGATATTTCAGGGATCGCGCCAAGTTGTTCATCCAGCATGATCCGCAACATCTGATATGACTTACCTTGCAACATTTGCTGATA
>JACMQE010000030.1 GCA_014377145.1 Glaciimonas sp.
CCTCATTAATTTCCACAGATTACCGGAACATCCATGCTGCGATTGAACGAAATACAACTCCCACTCGATCATTCAGAAGACGCGCTCCATAGTGCGATTCTGGAACGGTGTGGGATCAACGCTGAAGCCCTGCTTAGCTTCACGATTTTTCGGCGGAGTTACGATGCTCGCAAAAAAACAGCGGTCATTCTGACCTATACAGTTGATGTAGAAATCATAAACGAAGCCGCCGTGCAGCAACGGCTTAAGGCGCACAAACATGTCACGACTACCCCGGATATGCAGTATAAATTTGTCGCGCAAGCTAGCGGTGCCGAAAAATCACGTCCAATTGTAATTGGCACGGGACCGTGCGGCCTGTTTGCTGCCTTGATTCTGGCGCAGATGGGATTTAAGCCGATTATTCTGGAACGCGGCAAAGCCGTGCGTGAACGCACCAAAGATACTTGGGGACTATGGCGCAAACGTGCGTTGGCACCGGAATCCAATGTTCAATTTGGCGAAGGCGGTGCTGGCACTTTTTCCGACGGCAAACTGTGGACTCAAATTAAAGACCCCAAGCATTACGGTCGCAAAGTGCTGACTGAATTCATACTGGCCGATGCGCCGGAAGAAGTCATGTATGTCAGCAAGCCGCATATTGGCACCTTCCGTCTGGTAAAAATGGTCGAAAAAATGCGTGCATCGATTGAAGTGCTCGGTGGAGAATTCCATTTTGAGCAAAAAGTCCAAGATTTGGATATCAACAATGGCCACATCTGTGCAGTACTGCTAGCCAGTGGTGAAACCATCGTTAGCGATCACGTTGTCTTGGCAATCGGCCACAGCGCCCGCGACACTTTCCGTATGCTATTCGCGCGTGGCGTGTATATCGAGGCCAAAGCATTTTCGGTAGGGTTTCGCATTGAGCATCCACAATCACTGATCGATAAATGCCGCTTTGGCGCTGCTGCTGGGCATCCAATACTGGGGGCTGCCGATTACAAATTAGTCCACCACTGCGCCAATGGTCGTGCGGTCTATAGCTTTTGCATGTGTCCGGGTGGTACAGTCGTCGCCGCGACATCCGAGCCGGGTCGCGTTGTCACTAACGGTATGAGTCAATACTCACGCAATGAGCGTAATGCCAACAGCGGCATCGTCGTCGGCATTACACCAGCCGATTACCCGGGCCATCCTCTCGCCGGGATCGCGCTGCAAGAATACTGGGAATCGCGTGCCTATGAACTGGGCGGTAGTAATTACGATGCACCAGGGCAGCTGGTCGGTGATTTTCTTGCCAAACGCGCTTCTACCGCCTTTGGTAGCGTAGAGCCGTCGTACAAACCAGGTGTGCAGCTTGGTGATCTGAGTATGGCATTGCCGGACTACGCAATCGCCGCGATGCGCGAAGCATTACCGGCATTTGATAAGCAAATCCGTGGTTTTGCGATGGCTGATGCAGTGTTGACCGGCGTAGAAACTCGCACTTCGTCCCCCGTTCGAATCACGCGCGATGACAACAGTTTGCAAAGCCTGAACACGGTCGGTTTATTTCCAGCTGGTGAAGGAGCAGGTTACGCTGGCGGCATTATGTCGGCAGCTATTGACGGCATCCGGGTAGCGGAAGCGGTAGCGTTGAGTATAGTAAGTATAGTGAATGGTGTTAAGTAGGATTATAGGTAACTTAGGTAGGATGGCCACCTTCAACTTTACAATGCACCTACCACCGCAGACAACATACTAATTGCCCCCAAATCACCCCCGTCCACTGGGATTGATATTTTTTCGTCTTCGTGTTTGGTGCCAATGATGTAAAGCAACGGTAAAAAGTGTTCAGCGGTCGAGACCGACAGTTTTCCATCCTCGCCTAAGGCGGCATAATCCACAATTTTCTGCATACCACGACAGTCAACAAACTTTCCCGAATCATCGTGTTAAAGCGTTCAGCCCAACCATGCGCAGGCGTATCTGGGATCCAGTTCATTAAACGCAGGTTATGCACCACATCCCTACTACCGATAATCAATACACTTTGATCGTGCAATACCGCTAGTTTGTACCCTATATCAAAATGGAATTGCGGCGGCTGAGTGGCGTCGATGCTCAGCTGGATGAATGGCACATCGACCTAGGGAAACGTCTTCAACAATATTGATCAGGTACCATGATCAAAGTCCCAAGATTGATCCATTTCAACCGTCACCGGTGCCAATAAATTACGTATTTGCGCTGCTAGCTCAGGATCGCCAGCTTTGGGATATTGTATATTAAACAATACTCGTGGGAAGCCCCAAAAATTATGGATAGTCTTCGGCAAGGACATCGCTGTGACATGTGTGCCGAAATGGATAGAATAGCACGCAGTTTCAGTGCTGAACGCTCGCCCTCATTTGTTGCCATTGTGCGGTATAGCGGTTATCTTGCAAGACGTTCATAGGGCTGCCATGACTAAAAAATATTGCTGGCATACGATTCAAAATAACATTGCTCATGGCAGTGTTCCGCTAAAAAGGTTGCAGGAGATATCAATTGACTAAATAAGGACCACGTAGAAAAATATCATTTCAGACACCAGAATTTTGTGTGGCTTGGCGGATTCCGACACCTTGCTAAGGGCGTCGAAATCCTGACTGCCACGACGCTAAATATGATTAGAATTAATATGTTGCGGCTTATGCTTGCTAAATGATGGTGAAATTATTTCAAGACGGTTTCTAAAGAAAAAGCCACTTAGCGAACTAAACGGCTTTTCTGTCCTGCTGAACCGCAGTTCAAACAGGAACAACCTACTAAAAATTATTTCTTGGCGCGGGTAGCTTTGTCAGCAGTTTGCAAAAACTAGGTTACCACATTATTCACATTTTCTTCCCATGTTTCTACCGCTTGCTTAGCTGATTTAGTCAATTGCTCATAACCAGCATTCGCATTACCGATGACCGATTTCAAAATAGCGATAGCGTTTTCTGAGCCTGCTGGGGCATTTTTGCTGACTTCGTCGATCAGGAAATTGACACGACGGCTAGTTCAGCGATTTGCACTTCAGCGGCTTTTGTCAATTCAGCTTATGTACCAGACGCGATACCGCGCAGGTGACGACCGTAAGCAGCTGCCTTTTCTGTATTAGGCTTAGCTTGCGCTGCTGCAATTGTTACAAAATTGTGCGCCTTTTGCATCCAACAATTGCTTGGCGAATACGCTAGACTCTTCCGTTGATGCTTTGACGGCGCTCATATTTAACTCGATCACTTTTTCGACGCCTTCAAAAGCTTTAGTTGTGAGCGTGTTGAGTAGTGCTAGTTGCCCTTCGAAATGGACTTTAGTGGCTGCGGAA
>JACMQE010000319.1 GCA_014377145.1 Glaciimonas sp.
GCGGCCCGACTGCGATCTTTTTGCAGAAGCAGATCGGCTATCCAGTCCGGTGATTGCTTGCCATTGCCAACAAAAATTAATCCACCAATTATATTGCGCACCATATGATGAAGAAACGCATTTGCACGCAAAGTGAACATTATCAGATCACCGCCATTTTTGATACTAAGCGAATACATCTTCCGCACAGGAGAGCGTGCCTGACATTCGATTGCCCGAAACGCCGAAAAATCATGCGTACCGACAAAATGCTTAGCCGCCTTGCGCATCATCTCTAGATTAAGAGGGCGAAATGTCCATCCGACTTTATTCACCAACAATGGTGAGCGTACCGGATGGTTGTACAGTAGGTAGTGATAGGTACGTGCAGTAGCACTGAAACGTGCATGAAATTGCTGGTCATCATCAACATTAGCGGTTGCCTCAACATACGGAACTTCACACGCCCAGCATACTGCAATTGATGATGGCAAGAATGCATTCAATCCACGCACCCAAGACGATAAATCACGCAACAAGTCCGTGTCGAAGTGGACTATCTGCTCAAGCGCATGAACGCCAGCATCAGTGCGTCCAGCGCAAATAGTCAAAATTTTACTTAGGGTAAATTTTTGCAAGGCAAGTTCTAGCCTATCCTGTACGGTTTTACCGTCAGGCTGAGTTTGCCATCCATGCCAAAAAGTCCCGTCATATTGGATGCCCAGAACGATTCGCTTCAAATTAACTCCGTTTCCAAAATATTGCAAAATGCCTGTCAAATAATTGCCTGTTATTAGTTAATATTAACTTAAGCCTACCTGACCAAAAGACAAACGGGCGCAAACATAACGCTGCGCCCATCAATTGCTAGTAATAGTTCCAGTAAAGCGCGCCACGATACCCCGGACAGTATCGCTTAATAAATAATTTAGGACTCACGCAAATTATCTCAGCAACGGGCTTGGCAACCCTGCCGCCTAAGACAGTACCTTAAAAAGTACCGCTAGAAGAGAACAACCCTGCTGGGACGATTTGCGTGAGTCCTATGATTGTTTTTCGCTTTCGTACCGGCATCTCCTGTTTTTCCAGGAAAAAGCTCTTTTATTTGCCTCCAGTGTGCGCATCGCTCAGACTATAACGTCGCTTTGTCATTGCAGGCAACCCCTTTTAATGACACTTTTAACAAGCTTTTACAAACCCTTAATTGGGGTTAAATCCGACGGCAATTAAAAAAGTAGTATTTCTATATTATTCAAGATTTTTCAATAAGATTTTTGCTTTTTCTACCTGTCCAGTGTTTTCCTCTTGCAGCACTTCCTTCAGCAATTCTCGTGCTCCTTCGTTATCGTCGATTTCCTGATAAGCGACAGCCAGATCAATCTTGGTCGCCATTTCGGTATCCATTACGCTGCCTTGGCTGGGTGGTGTTTCTTGAAAAGGTACACTCTTTTCAAGAAACACCACCCAGATCAAGGTTTATCCCCGTCAACTCAAATTCTAATGGCACATTCATCGCCAAGGTGTGTGCAATAGTAGATATGGCTGTTTTGGTCGTCCGAGTATTAATATTTTCGGCGAGTGTTCTGGCAGATTGGTCTTCTGAAGAAGATATTAAACTAAAGTCAGGCCCTGTCACCAGCTTATTAGCCGGCTTGAAGTCAAACGTATTTATCACAGATTTGGTCGACTCTGGCATTGAGTGGGAAGTCAATAGAGTCCGATTTAGCGGTGCATGATTGTCTATATCTTCAAAGGAGCAATCCAAATCCGGTTTGCTATTGCTCTGCAATGTTTCTTTCGGCGATAGCCCATCGACATTCAATGGCGTAAATAATTGCGTCACCTCAACGTCAGCGGCTTTCCCTCCATTGTCTTGCGGTTTATGAGGCTCTGTCAGCTTATGCAAAGCGTTAAAATCTAAGCTTTCCAGCGGTTGCGCTGGCATTCTAACAGAAGCCGTTTTGGCAACGACCTGTTCTGTTAGTAGACCACTCCCATACAGCTGACTGGTAGGATCTACGGTTGCACCTAAGGATAATCGCTTGCTGCCATTCATCGCCTTTGCCATTGGTAAGGCTATATAGTTCGCTGGCTAGCATCTCAAATGCACGCATATCTTTGCGCATCGCATAAATTTACAATAACTTGATGCGAATTGCATGACGATTCGGCTGGCTCCATAAAGCTTCTTTCAGAATTTCTTCTGTCTGTATATCGCGGCTGCACACGATGTGCACATTTGCTTCAGTGACTACGTCTACATTTGTATCAAAGTTACTAACCGACGGCACAAAACGAGAGTTGAATACACTAATGTTGGTATCCACGCTTTGACCACCGGTGGATACAGATAACGACTTGTTTTTTAAATCTGAAGTGAACAGCCATATTTCGCCAATATCCAGAGACGTTTACTATTTTTTAAGACGAAAAAGATAAAAATCTAGACCTACTAACAAAATTGCCAAAAAGCCATCTCTAGCCCTTAGCAGGTTATTGATCAGGCTGCCAAAGAACCCCGGCTCAGACGCTACTGGTGTGGCTACTTTTGTTAGTTTGGGGTTAATCGTTGGTATGGTATTTGCGCTTATGGCAGGGGACGTTGACATTACAGCACAATTATACTGGAGATTTCCGCAATATTGGAGTCTGGGGCAGGGCTTTGCCTGGGATGCCGCAGAGCCCTGTGTTACCCTGCCTGAACTAACAGCCTTCATACCATCATTGTGACTGGCGCTAAAGTAGGCATTGGTGTTGTTTTACCTGTGCTGTCGGCTTATTTTTGGAGCTTATCTAAAATCTTATTTTTACGTCTAGAACTTTTTGTAAGTCCGTAATATTTTTTACTAACTCTTTGATGCAAATATCAGCTTCAACTTCCGCTTTTTCTCTTGCAATTCGCTCGTCAGTAGCAGTAATCGACTTTGCATCAGCTTTAACCATATTGCCAGCACGCGATAATTTTAATTTATCTTTTGCTTTGTTCGGAGGATTGGCTCGCTCTTCAACTTTAGCGTTGATCTCTCCATCACCGCTTTGTTTTGCATATGTTACCTTTCGCGGTGCAGTTTTTGCCGTCTGGGCCGCCAGCGTATTGCGGTAGCTATTGAAATCCTTTGATAACGCTAAAATTACATTAGATGCCTCGGTGCGGGTTTAACAACGCGTACTGTATCGCCATCTGGAATGGATAAAATTTGGCCGCTATGCAAACGATGAATATTTTTATCGATAAATGCAGTTTCAGTGGCGCGATATAGGGCTACCAACATTTGATCGATTGAAATACTGTTTGGCAAATTGTCTATTGCGATATGAAAAAGTGTATCGCCTTTCTTCACTCGATAATTCATATCCCCATTTTCATTCTTTACAGCGACCGCTTCCGCCTGTTTTGCCGGATTACGGACAGCATCGTTAGGTTGTGCTATTTTTTCCGTAAAAAGAAGAGTCGAGCGATCATGGCGGGCTCCAGATAAGAGCGTCATTGTGTCCGCCGCAGATGCTGCCGAAGACATTATAGAAACTGGGGACAGCAGGGTCACCAGGGCAGCAATCGATGGAGGCTGCGTTAAAGGCAAATTACCGGATCAAGCAACACATTGTATTCTCTTAAAAACACGCGTTGTAGTCCCGCCCAATTCCATCAACAAAGCCACAAATAGTTCATTGATCGGCTGAATCGAAGTTACCCTGACAAATTTGCGTGCGCAGCGCTGATCAATCGAAAATTGCAATGATAATAAAGTTGGATTGAAGTCGATATTGACGTGCTTATAGGGATCTCAGAGGACGCCAGTTTTACCACTAATTGCGTCTCTTCATGCTTGGACACAGCATTCAACTCAATTTCTGCGCGAAGCGGTTGCTCCAGGAAAGATAGGATGGTTATTTCACCTAAACCCGCTGCATGCGCTCCGGGCATTAACATCAGTGCAGACAGGGTTCCGCAACTAAGTGTTTTTAACCCCGCCGAAATAAACTTGCTCGATGGATTTAATCTTTTTCTATATGGCATGTAAGCTATTCCGTTGGCGTAAATTAAAGGACAAGACTTGTACTTTAACAATGTTATTCAAGCAGTTTCAAAATATCGACGCTAGCAAAGAACCGACATAAGCGACTCTTTAAATAGATAAAACCCACTAACAATCACGATTGAGAAAGTATTAGCGGGCTACGTTGCAGAAAACCATAAAAAATCGTCAAAAGTGTGCAGTTCCGATTACTTTATCCAGCTTATAGGAAAAATATCTGCTTTACATCTGCAATTTTCCATAAAAGCCAACTGTTTCTGTGATTTAGTACTTTTACTTATCTAGAATAATTCTCAGCATACGCCTTAACGGCTCTGCTGCACCCCACAACAATTGGTCGCCAACCGTAAAAGCAGACAGATAATCACCACCCATTTCCAATTTACGTAAGCGTCCAATCGGAATACTCAGGCTGCCGGTAACGGCGGCAGGTGTCAGATCACGCATGGAATCTTCACGATTGTTCGCTACTAACTTTACCCACTGATTGTTGCTAGCGATGATGTCGTTAATTTCATCAAGCGGCACATCTTTTTTAAGCTTGATAGTAAGTGCCTGGGAGTGGCAACGCATTGCGCCAACGCGGATGCATAAGCCATCTACCGGAATAGATTTTCTGTCAATATTGAATCCTTTTCCGCGTCCGAGAATTTTATTGGTTTCTACGCCAGCTTTCCACTCCTCTTTGGACTGACCGTTGCCCGAATCTTTATCAATCCATGGGATTAGATTACCTGCGAGCGGCACACCAAATTGCTTGGTTTCATCAGCAGAAAAGCTATGCTGCTTTGCCAGCACTTTGCGATCAATCTCAAGAATCGCCGCAGCGGGATTGTCGAGCAAAGATTTGACTTCTGCATTAATCGTACCAAACTGCGTCAGCAACTCACGCATGTGTTGCGCGCCACCACCGGATGCGGCCTGGTACGTCATCGAGGTCATCCATTCGATTAAATCTTGTTGAAACAATCCACCCAGCCCCATCATCATGCATGAGACCGTACAGTTGCCGCCAACGTAGTTTTTAATACCACTTGTCAGGCCGTATTTAATGACGTCCAAATTAACAGGGTCTAGAACAATAATTGCCTCGTCCTTCATCCGCAAAGTCGACGCTGCATCAATCCAGTAACCGGTCCAACCGGATTCACGCAGCTTCGGAAAAATGTCTCCGGTATAATCGCCACCCTGACAGGTGATAATGATATCGCATTTTTTCAATGCTTCAATATCGTTGGCATCTTTTAATGTTGTTTCATTTGTTGCCAACGCAGGCGCGGTCCCTCCTGCATTTGAAGTTGAAAAAAATACCGGTTCTATATGGGCGAAATCACCCTCTTCTTGCATCCGCTGCATCAGAACAGAACCAACCATACCTCGCCAACCGACTAAACCAACCAGTTTCATTATTACTCCTTACCATATAAATGGGGACAATCCCGTCACTCCAACGAATACTATGACCCTAAAACTTATCTTTTACCACTATTTTGAACCAGCTTAAGCCAGCACTTTGACGACTGCCTGGCCCATTTCGCTAGTGCTGATTTTGGTTGTGCCAACTTCATAAATATCGCTGGTACGCAAACCTTGCGCAAGAACTTTCTTGACTGCCGCTTCTATCCGATCAGCCTGTTCGGCTTTATTGAGAGAGAACCATAGCATCATCGCAGCAGACAAAATGGTCGCTAAAGGATTGGCAATGCCTTTTGCCTGCAATATCTGGCGCCGAACCGTGTGAAGGTTCGTACAAACCTTTATTGTTGGCATCCAGTGGTGCTGATGGCAACATCCCGATTGATCCCATCAACATCGCAGCTGCATCGGAGGGAATATCGCCAAACATATTGCCAGTAACGATTACATCGAATTTTTTCGGTGCACGCACCAATTGCATCGCTGTATTGTCGACATACATCTGTTCCAAAGACACATCTGGATACTCCTTATGAACATCAGTCAAAATGTCACGCCAGAATTGGAAAGTTTCGAGCACGTTGGCTTTATCAACGCTGGTTAAGCGCCTATCACGCTTTTGCGCATTCTGGAAAGCGACATGAGCAATCCGGCAAACTTCGGTTTCCGCATAGCGCATGGTGTCAAAGCCTTCTCGCTCGCCTTTGAACGCACCGTCGGGTGCAGTACGTACACCGCGTGGTTGACCAAAATAAATGTCACCTGTCAATTCGCGAATAATCAGGATATCTAAACCGGATACTAATTCGGGTTTAAGTGTTGAGGCACCTGCCAATTCAGGATACAAAATTGCAGGGCGCAAATTCGCAAATAAACCTAAATTTTTACGCAAGCCCAAGATGGCTTGCTCGGGCCAAAATGACCGTTCTAGCGAATCGTACTGATAATCCAAGACTGCACCGAACAAAATCGCATCCGCTTCTTGTGCCAACTTAAGCGTGGGGACTGGTAAAGGGTGGCCATACATAGCATATCCGGCACCGCCTACAACCGCGGCTTCCAATTTGGATTTTTCGTCCAGCGCTTTCAGGACATTAACCGCTTGCGCAATAATTTCAGGGCCGATGCCATCACCCGACAAAATTGCAATTTTCATATTTTACGAGTAAAGGAATTAAAAAATTTGGAGAAGCGAAAGTTAACATCTAGATAGGCTGATTGCGATCTTCGAATTCGCGGATTTTGTCGGTCTGACGCAACGTCAAACCAATATCGTCAAGACCGTTCAGCAAGCGATATTTACGGAGCTCGCCAACTTCAAACGGATAGCTAATACTGCCATTTGAAGTTGTTACCACTTGTTTTTCTAAATCAATAAATAGACGATCAATCTGCATTTCTTGCAAAATAATTGGTAGCACCCCATTTTTATAGCATTTACTGAAAAAATATCGGCAAAACTAGGGGCGATTAATGCACGAAAACCATATTGCTCAAGCACCCACGGCGCATGCTCACGAGATTAACCGCACCCAAAATTTTTACGCGCCAATAGAACAGATGCACCTTGATAGCGAGCTTGATTCAATACTAAATCTGGATTTAGTGGCCGCTTTGCGTTATCGTTGCCCGATTTGCCATGATTCAGGTAACGCCGCTCATCAAATAGGTTCGGTCCAAATCCTGTAAGTGGAATAGATTTTAAAAATTGCTTTGGGATAATTGCGTCGGTATCGACATTGGCACGATCCAGCGGTGCCACCAAACCATCTAAAACCGTAAATTTGTTCATGACATTTATTCCAAAATAGGGGCCATTAGGACACGGGCACAATCGCTGGTGAATGAGTCTACTTTCCTTAGTTTTTTTCCTACATGTTCGACATCCTTACCGAAACCTTGAAACATATTGTATCTGGTCATCAAATTAGTAGCCGCCGCAAGAACACATAAAATAATAATTTTTTTATACTAAAATATAAAACACTAGAGCGACCGCACATCAACGAAATGACCCGCGATACCTGATGCTGCCATTGCTGAACTAACCAAATGTGTGCGTCCACCGGCGCCTTGACGGCCTTCAAAGTTACGATTCGAGGTTGAAGCACAACGTTCACCAGGTTCGAGACGGTCGGCACTCATCGCCAGACACATTGAGCACCCGGGCTCTCGCCACTCAAAACCTGCGTCTTTAAATATCTTATCTAAGCCTTCACGTTCAGCTTGCTTCTTGACTAAGCCGGAGCCAGGAACCACCATCGCCAACTTAACATTTGATGCATGAAATTTACCCCTAACAACCATTGCAGCTGCGCGCAAATCTTCAATGTGCGAATTGGTGCATGAGCCGATAAATACTTTATTGATGCGGATATCTTCTATCGCGGTATTTGGTTTCAGCGCCATGTAAGCGAAAGCTTTTTTCATGCCATCACGTTTAGCAGGATCTTTTTCTTTATCTGGATCAGGAACGCGACCATCAATCGTCGCCACCATTTCGGGAAAGTATCCCAAGTAACTTGTGGCTTGATCTCAGCAGCACTTAACGTGACCACCAGGTCAAACTTGGCACCAATATCGGTGTACAAGGTGCGCCAATAAATGACAGCGCGCTCCCAGTGTGGCCCGACTGGCGATAACGGCCGGCCCTTAACATAGCTTAATTGTAGTGTCGTCTACAGCGATCATTCCGGCCCTCGCACCCGCCTCAATTGCCGTGTTGCAGACGGTCATACGACCTTCCATCGAAAGCGAACGGAAGACTAAACTACCACAAAACTCTATCGTGTAACCAGTACCGCCAGCGGTCCCGATTTGACCGATCACTGCGAGTACTAGGTCTTTTGCAGTGACGCCATTTGGAATCAAACCGCCAACCTGCACCAGCATAGATTTGAATTTTTTTGTTAATAACGTCTGGGTTGCCAGTCTGTGCTCGACCTCAGAAGTACCGATCCCTTGCGTCAAACAACCGAACGCGCCGTGCGTCGAGGTATGTGAATCGTCACAGACCACTGTCATGCTGGGCAGCGTTGTGCCCTGCTCGGGTCCAATCACATAGATGATCTCTTGACGTAAATCATTCATACCAAAATAGGTCTGACCATATTCTTTGGCATTCGCATCCAATGTTTCAATCTGCAAGCGCGATACAGGATCAATGATACCGTGCGCGCGATCAGTGGTTGGGATGTTGTGGTCAGCCACAACAAGATTGCCGGTATGCGCCATGGCATGCGGCGTCCCGCTAGCTTTAAGCCATCAAAAGCTTGAGGACTGGTGACTTCGTGTAATCGGTGTCGATTAATATAAAGAATTGCCGTGCCATCTTGCTCAGTATGGGCAACGTGAGATTCCCATAATTTGTCGTAGAGAGTCTGCATGATTAATCACGTCCAAGGACGCGCTAAAAAGTGAAGTTACTTTCCAATTACGCCATATTTGTAGGTATCAAATTTCAATGTTAATGACTAAAGTGACATAAAACATTCCCTTGCGCCCCAGCAAGACGCTAACGACGCCGATTAGGATTGATAATTGAAGACATTCCAATTATGAGCGCCGGCATTTATAACAATATTGATGATTTTTTAGGTAACCAAATGATCACTATTCACTAATGCATTCAAACAAGATACCAAACACCCTATTTACAGTCTTCCCTACCTCTTCGATATAGAGCCCTGCCCTGCCCTGCACCGTACCATCATGACGCCAGCCACCCTGCCTTTTATATCCTGAAAACGCGTGCCCGCACGATAGGCGCTAGTTGCCAGACCACGTCGCAAGCTATGAATACTTAATTGAAGCACATAGAACAAGCCCGTCATATTTGCAGCAGCATTCAGAATCTTACTTAAGCTAGCCTCATGCATGGCATTGTTTCCAATTTGTCCCCATTTATTAATTCCTTTAAATATCGGCCCAGACGTCACTTCTCCGGCTTTTAACCAGGCGCGTAATGCAATCGGCGAACAACAAGTGTGATCACCGAACGGAATCGCCTTGGTAATGCCCTCGCCTTTTTGATCGGTCTTTAGACGCGGCAGAGTTATCAATAATCCATCAGGCTCCCAGGTAATATGCTCGACCTGAGGCTGGACAACCTTACTACGCCGATACCCACCAAATTAGGGAATTTGCAGAAACGCATTGTCACGCAGCACTGTTAACGTTCCCAATTTTTGCAATGCCAACGCAATCAGTGCCATATCTTCCGTGGGCAATGCCTTTGCTTTTCGAATCCTTTGCCTTTCAAATCGGCCGGCCATTTTTGCGCTTTATTCCCAGCAACGTTTTACGCACAGTCGGCGTATCTGCCGGATCGGGAAAGTTTTGCTGGATGTGCCATTGTGATAACACCATCAAGCACAACGCCAATGTGCGTGGATTTAATAATTGGGAATAAGTCAGCAAATAGCGCAGCACCGTTGTCTCATCGCCCGGCAAACCATCGTCCCATTCCAAATATTGGCGAATCGCCGAGCGATAAGTGCGACGCGTATTTTCTGAGGTGGCGACCGCCAGGAGTTCACGGTGCTGTTGCTGCCACTGCTCAACCGATTTTGTACTTTGCACAAGCTGTCCAACTAACGGTTGAGTAAGCTTAATGCGGATATTCATAAGGTCATCATTGGGTGCATTTCAAGAAACGGCACCAAAATTTCATAGGAGTTGACAAAAATACGCAGCCGACAAGGGTGTAGGGTACTA
>JACMQE010000320.1 GCA_014377145.1 Glaciimonas sp.
TCATGCGTCATCGTCACGGCCTACGTAAGTTAAACCGTACCTCTTCCCATCGTTTGGCTATGTTACGCAACATGACTGTTTCGTTGCTGCGTCACGAAGCAATCAAGACAACACTACCAAAAACAAAAGAATTGCCCCGTGTAATCGAGCCCATTCTAACATTGGGTAAGACCGATACATTGGCAAATAAACGTCTGGCATTTAGTCGTCTGCGTGATCGAGAAATGGTCTTGAAATTGTTTGCTGAATTCGGACCGCGTTATGCAAACCGTAATGGTGGTTATCTGCGTATTCTGAAAATGGGTTTTCGTCTTGGCGATAATGCACCTATGGTTTATATCGAATTGTTGGATCGTCCGGAAATTAGCGACGAAGCTGGCGTACCGACAGCAGACTAATACGTAAAGTGTTGCGTTAAAGTTGAAAGCCAGGTATCGCCTGGCTTTTTGCATTTTCGTTGTTTGAAGAGTTTTTTAGACCCACGTTCCCGTATTTTGGTTGGCAGTGATATCCAATTTATCTATCTTAAGTGTTACCAATCTATGTAAGTCTTTATGTAATAAAGATGCCAGAACGATATTGAATGATGGCTTGTAATTTGAATCACAGACTGGTGAATGCTACGACTTGCCGGGGTCGAACGGGGCAGATAATACAACAACGTTGTGATTGTGTCTTAGCTTAAATGACGCAGATAGCGTTGAGATTGTGTTGGCCGTCATCCAATCCTGCTTTGTCCCGCTTAGCCTGGCAAAGGATCGGCATATTATCGCAAGGCGATGACCTCAATTCGAATTTTAATGTGTCATAAAACCTTCTGGTATTTGGCGATTATCACCGCATACTTAATGCGGTGATAATCGCAAGGATTCCGAAGCTGTTGGAGTTTGCGAATTTGGAAGCCAGCAGCACGCGGATTAATGAGTTGTCAGGGGTCATGTACCGACGATTAGCATTGGCGCGTGCTGGTCGACGATCCCGATTTTATTTTTATGGATGAACGACCACGGGTCTGGATCCGCAGGTGATGCATATGATCTGCGAGCGCCTAAAGACTTTCCTAAGTCAAAGTAAGTTAATTTTATTGATCACCCAACTTTATTGATGAAGCCGAACGTTTGTGTGATCGTCTCGTAGTAGTCGATCAAGGGAAAAATGATCAATGAAGGATCGCTTTGTAGCTTGATTGCGCAACACATTGGGCAGAAGTATTAGTAGAATCTATGGTGAGGCCCAAAGCTTGGCTACACGGCGATCTCGACGGTAGCTCAGCACGATCAGTTCGGATCGAGATAAGCGGTGAAACTATTTTTTGTTATACGAATAATGCACAGGCACTGGTGCATTAACTGCAAGGAAGGCCGGGAATGCGCTATATTCATGGTCCCGCTAAGCTTGAGGACTTGTTTTTAAAACTCACTGGCTGTGAAATGCGGGATTGTCATGAATACCTATGCACTCCCTGAATTTTCAAGCCATTTTCAGCCCGCCTGGCAGCGCAATTTTTTGGTGATATTTTGTTTGAAAATCGGCTTGCATCCCCCCCCCCACATTATTAGTGTTGTCGCTATATTCTTGGTAGGCATGATATTCGGCTGACTGGGCTTGGTTTTCAATGCACTGGCAAAGAACTATGATTTCTTTACCTACTATTTCACTTTAGTATTGACCCCCATGAGCTTTTTTTTCTAGCGTCTATTATTCGTCGGAATCATTGCCGTCAATCCCGATAATCGATTTAACAATTTTGATTGGATATTGCTCATTGGCTTTTATAACGTATTAGCCTTGACCCTTCGACGTTTGCTGCAAGGCTAGAATTTTGGAGACGTTTATGTCAGATGCGTTGCTGGCGCTGACCAACATGCTGGACTTTTTGACCCTAAATGTGCTGGTGTGACAGCTTGTGGAACTTAAGCTAGCCTTCTGCGTCATCTCCTGCTTGCTGTACATTCAGTGTTTGGCGTGGCACATTAACTCAAACCGCGGAGTTGACATTAATGATCAAAGACCACCGCGGAACGTTATGGCGAACTTGGAATTTTGATTAAAGCTAGCGCATCCTTATGAGATCCCTGAAATCATCGCACTACCGATTGCTAAAAGCCTTTTTGCTTATCGCGATTAGATAAGTACAGAAACAAAAAAGGATCTGAATGTTTAAATGTTTGAAACCGGTATTGGTGCTTTTTGTAGCGCTAAGCTTGATGGTGTTATTGATGTCTTCAGCACACGCAGAAAAGGACTATCTTGCGCCAGAAGTTGCATTTATATTCTCTGCCCGCATGGCTGATCCTAAAACTGCTGAAGTGACTTACGTAATTGCAGATGGTTACTACATGTATCGTGAGCGGTCCCGTTTTCAGGCAGAAGGTGCAATATTAGGAGATCCAAAAATAGCACTGGGTGTGGTTAAATATGATCTGAATTTTCAGAAAAATGTAGAGACTTACCATTATAATGTCACGATCAAAATCCCGGTCAAAGCCGCCACAGCATTCACGATGATTGTTACCGGTCAAGGCTGCGCGGACAAGGGTTTGTGTTACCCACCCCGATGAAACATCGGGTTAGCCTGTCCCCTGGTGGCAGGGCAGGCAGTGGAGGGTTGCCCAGTCCAGATGCTGCGACAGGAGAAAGTTTTGCGGTCGCCAACCAGAAAATTTTGCAACAGGATGTATCTAACCGTGTTGACGATACAGAAGTTAATCATATCGAGTCCTCGCTGAAAAGCGGCAAGCTTTTGGTAATTATGCCGTTATTTCTATTGTTGGGACTTGGCTTGTCGTTCACACCTTGTGTGCTACCGATGGTACCAATTTTGTCGTCGATTATTGTTGGTGGAGGCACTCATGTTAAGCGTCGCCGTGCCTGTGTCCTGTCAATCGTGTATGCAATGGGAATGGCAATTGTCTACACAGCGCTCGGTGTTGCTGCGGGTCTCGCAGGAGAGGGATTATCGGCTGCGTGTGCAGAAGGTGTGGGTAATTGTCGGCATTTTCTTTGCTGATGTCTCTATCAATCTTTGGTGTGTATCAATTGCGGCTGCCGGGAGCTATGCAAATGAAACTGTTGCAAGTATCGGATCAGCAGTCGGCAGGCAAACTTGCCGGTGTATTTGTCATGGGTGCGATTTCGGCGTTGATTGTTGGGCCGTGTGTAGCAGCCCCCTTGGCCGGTACATTGATGTATATCAGCCAGACGTGTAACGCAATCGGCGGCGGCAGTGCATTGTTTGCAATGGCCGTCGGGATGAGCGTGCTCCTATTGTGCTGGTGGTATTTCTGCCGGGGCCTTGCTGCTGCGTGCGGGGGCATGGATGGAGTCGGTGAAGCGTTTCTTCGGTGTGCTGATGGTGGGCGCGGTGCATTGTGGATGGTATCTCCAGTCATTCCTACCCCGCAGTGCAGATATTGGGTTAGGTCGTGCTTGGTGTTGGTTATGGTGCGTATTTAATGTGGAACAAGTCATCGCATTGGGTCGCTAAAGCATTTGGTTTGGCCTTCAACGTGTGCTGGGCTTTATTGCAGCTTGTCAATCTGGTCACCAGCGGGCGCGATGTGTTTGACGCCACTTGCCCATCTCACTGGCCAACAAGTTGCGCATACCGAATTTGTACGAATCAAATCGATTGCCAAGTTGGATGTGGCGCTTGCCCAAACGAATGGTAAAGCCGAATTGCTAGATTTTTATGCGGATTGGTGCGTGTTATGGAAAGAAATGGAAAAATTCACTTTCACTGATCCACGCGTTCAAAGCTATTTCGCAAATATAGTATTTTTGCAAATTAATGTAACAGCGAACAATGCAGAAGATAAGGCAATGCTTAAGCGGTTTAATTTATTTGGCCCTCCTGGAATTATCCTGTTTAATCGTTAGGGAAAAGAGCTAACAGGAAGTCGAATAATAGGTTTTCAGAATGCAGACAAGTCTGTGCAGTCCTTAGCATTGCTGGATAAGGCGAATGAGCAGTCTTTTCCGCATAGAGGTTGTGCGAAATGATCATGCACAATGCTGAATGGAGACTTTGCTTCATATTATAAAGTTATGTAGATAGTCGTTAATAATTGTTAGTTAAACTTTATTTCAAGAATATAGTTTCAGACCTAATCTGGCCGCGAACAAGCTCGGGCTAGAAGTTCATTTGAAAGCCACTTGTATAATTTAAAGGAGAATAAAATGACCCTACGTCTTGGCGACATTGCCCCCGACTTTGAGCAGGATTCCTCACTCGGCAAGATTAAATTTTACGATTGGTCGGGAAATTCATGGGTAGTACTCTTTTCTCATCCGGCTGACTTTACACCGGTATGCACAACTGAACTGGGCCTGACCTCAAAATTAAAATTCCAGTTTGAGCAGCGCGGCGTCAAAGTAATTGCACTCTCGGTTGATCTTGTGGACAAACATCAGGAATGGATCAAAGACATCAATGTAACGCAAAATACTATAGTCGGTTTTCCGATTATTGCGGATGCTAACCGGAAGGTGTCGGAGCTTTATGACTTGATTCACCCAAATGCTAGTACAACAGCGACGGTACGCTCATTGTTCGTGATTGATCCGGCCAAAAAAGTGCGATTGATGATCACCTATCCTGCTAGCACCGGGCGTAATTTTGATGAAATTTTACGTGTGATTGATTCATTACAACTAACCGATAATCATTCTGTTGCGACACCAGGTAATTGGAAAGATGGCGACGATGTGGTGATCGTCCCTTCATTACAAGATGAAGAAATCATCAAACAGAAGTTTCCAAAAGGTTATAAGGCTATAAGACCCTATCTGCGCCTGACGCCACAGCCTAATAAATAAGTTCATTGTTAAAACACCCTCAAACACATTTTTTTGAGGGTGTTTTAATGAGCGAAGATACAACATTAACGTTGTTCTAGCACTTTCGGGAACCGGGAGCAGAGTGTAGTGTCTTAAGAGAACTATCTCGTTAATTGATGCCGCGATGCAGTTTAGGCTTGGTCTAAGCACGCCTGAACTTTCATAATCGTTGTATTGTCCAGACTAGGTCATGTCAATATATAAAAAGCGGTTAGCTTTTTCAGAACTGTGTTTACATTCTGGTTTTTAAGGAATACCTACATGCTACGACTGATGTTACGAGATAATCAATAGAAACACGTAGCCTGTTAATGCGCAGAAAAGTGGGTGATAGAGGGCCTAGTGGTGCCGATAATCGTCTCTTTATTGAGGCGGTATTGTGGATAGCGCACACA
>JACMQE010000321.1 GCA_014377145.1 Glaciimonas sp.
ACTCATTCTGGCATGCGCATCGTTCGCACAAGTACAAGGATTAGAGAGTCATGAAGGCGTACGTTATTAGGAGCACAGATTAGGCAAAATTAGCGTCCTTTTAAGATCACTTAAATCCCCACAGTACTAAAACGCGGCTCTGCCAACCCAGCAACATTTACACGCATTGCAAAAACGCCGCCGGATTGCGGATATTGCTGTAACTCGAAATCGGAACGACCTGCGCTGGCACTGGTGACATATAAAGTTTGCAAATCGCGGCCCCCGAAAGCACACATCGTAGGACAACGTGCCGGCAGCGAATAAGTCTCTACCACTTCACCGGCGGGAGAGATTCTTACAATCCGACCGCCTTCATATAAAGCGCTCCAGTAATAACCTTCGCTATCGATTGCGGCACCGTCCGGGCGACCGCGGTCTTCTGCTGTCGGCGCAAATCTCACCCAGATTTCTTTGCTACCAAGCGTGCCGCTAGTGACATCGTAGGCATGCCGATAGATAACAAAATTCGGTGTATCGGAGTGATATATCCAGCGTTGATCGGAACTGAAAGCCAGTCCATTTGAGGTGAGTATGCTGTCGTCCATGGCGACTAGACCACGCGCATCGAAACGGTATAAATGCGCATTACTGCCCGCTTTTGGTTCATCCAACGTACCAGCCCAGAACCGCCCTTCCATATCGCAGCGTCCGTCGTTGAAGCGGCTATGGGCCTGGTCCTCCGGGTTGTCGGCTAATTTACGGACTTGCTCTCCGACGGCGTTCAATAACCAGATTCCAGAGCGCATGCCCGCAACAAAGCCGCCATCATCCATGAGCGAAAAACATCCTATATGCTCGGCTACCGGTAAGATTTTATGCTCACCGTTGACTGTGCAAAAAAAGTGGATTGCTGGTGCCAAAATATCGACCCAGTACAGACGTTGGCTGATAGCGTCCCAGCGCGGGCATTCGCCTAGCTTTGCCGGTTTATCGATAACGCAGGTAAACTTGCTCATGAATGTTGTTCTTTCTATCTTTGCATCGGCTAGTTGCCGCGAAGTTATTTCGTCAATTTCTCTTACTTTTTGACATTAAGCAACATTTAATGTGATGAAAATAGTTCGTTAAATCGAATATCGACTTTCCCTTCTGAATTTACATAAAATGAAAACAAAAAAGGCTAATTGCTTGTTACTGCTTCAAGAAAAAGAAATTACACCATGATACGTAGCAAACATGCTTATCTCGAACAAAGGCTAATTAACAGTCACATTGAAAGCCAGATCGTATGCCAACCATTATTTCGCTGCATATTTATCCGATTAGTCCTGTGCAGATGTCACTTTTTAGAAAGCGACGCTGACGCCTGTCGGCCTATGGTATGATCACACCGATGATTGGAAATAAATGGTGGTGGATAGCGCTGGCCGATTTTTACCCAGCGCGAGTATCCGCAAATGGTGTTGATCGTACCTAGCCTGCGCCCAGTAGGTATCCATTTTTCTGCGACGAATATGGCGACGTTATATATAGCGCTCTCCTCGTCCGCATCCACTACGTTTGCTATCGCTATCTGGGACGACAGCGTGATTGCGCAGGACTGCGGAGATGGCATCGCAGATTGGTTTTCTGCTTTTATTGGTAATCCTTGTCGGCTAGTTCACTTGATCCGTTCAGCACGTGAGTTGCCAGCAAAAAATGGGCCAGGGGACGAGAAGTGCAGGCGCTATTTACGGATGCTTATCCAATACTGCTGATATCGCAAGCTTCGTTGGAGGATTTCAATCAAAAATTGTTGGTGCAAGGACGCAATGCAATACCAATGGATCGGTTTCGTCCGAATATCGTGATAGACGGCATCGAAGCATTGGAAGAGAATTTTGTCAAGACGTTCAGCCGCGCCAGATTGCGCTTGTAACCATTAAAATCTTGCCCGCCCTGTCCTATCAATCTATCAAGCTACCTGCAGACGCGGTCCTGACCCGATGGATATTCTGCAAACCTATCCCTCAAATCTAAAAGTCGAAGGCAACACTACATTTAGCATGAATACTATTTTGTTGCAAAGCGAGGAAGAGGTAATAAGGATCGGGCAGAAAATAGAGATAAAACTGGCGTTCTAGGGGTGTGGACATTTTCTATAAAATGCTGGCATATATTGCAATGTTTTTGCTAATTTTGGAATTGTTACACTTGCGTTTTTAATACGTATTTTGATATATATTTTAGGCTAAGTCTTAATTTCAGCGTGCAAGCGTTCGTACTTTATCTGCAACTGCTCCGCGCTTTCATGCCAGACAGGATCGAGAGGAATACAACTGACTGGACAAACTTGCTGACATTGCGGTTCATTAAAATGACCGACACACTCGGTACATTTATGCGGATCAATCTCGTAAATCAGTGGACCCATATAAATCGCACCGTTCGGGCATTCAGGCTCGCACACGTCGCAATTAATACAATCATCGGTAATGAGTAATGCCATGGGCTGCTCTTTTAACACTTGGCTGAGGCGACACCGGGTCACCCACAAATATTTTTCTATCCCTGCTTTTACAATTTAGCTTGCTCAATCTCGACCTGCGCAGCCAATTTTTCCTTCAACCACTTTTCAACAGAAGGATAAACGAATTTGGAAACATCGCCGCCCAGTGTTGCAATCTCACGCACGATTGTGCCAGAAATAAACTGATACTGATCCGACGGGGTCAGGAATAAGGTTTCCACATCTGGCAGCAAATAACGATTCATCCCGGCCATCTGAAACTCAAACTCGAAATCCGATAATGCGCGCAATCCACGCATAATGACATTGGCATCATGCTGACGCACAAAATCCTTCAACAGACCGGAAAAGCTTTCCACTTGTACATTGGGGTAGTGTCCTAAGACTTCATTGGCAATCGACAAGCGTTCTTCTAGCGAAAAAAACGGTTTTTTGTTTTTACTATCCGCAACGCCAACCACCAACTTATCAAACAATCTCGATGCACGCCGCACCAAATCTTCATGCCCCCGGGTTAGTGGGTCGAATGTTCCTGGATATACCGCTACGATCATCATGCTCCCCTCAAGTCCCAACCAGCCGCGCATTATGCCTGAAAATGACGCAAATCTAGCGTTGCCGCAGCTGCAATAAATGATAAAACACTATTCCGGTCTTATCAGCTCGTACTACCTGCCATACCTTCATCCAATCAGGCACGACCACCTCACCTGAGTCTTCTGCCTCGACCAAGACAAATTCGGACTCAACGTAAACCAGACCCTGCTCGGTTAGCAAGCCCTCACAGAACGGCAACATTTTCGCCAGCCAGCCCTGATAATACGGCGGATCAAGAAAAATCAGATCAAAGCGCGCATTTTCGGTGCCGTTTTTATTGCCCCCTTCGGAGTTGAAGCGTGATTTTGCCACCAACGTCTGTACAGTGGTCGCCGCATCGCTGCGCAAAATCTGAACCAGACGACTAGCATCTAGCTTGAGTTTAGTCGCCTCTAGTTGGCGCACTGCTGGTGTATTGTGCTCAATCATCAGGACTTGCGCGGCACCGCGACTGGCCGCTTCAAAACCCAGTGCGCCGGTGCCTGCGAATAAATCAAGGCAACGGACCTCTGACCAGCGGCCGTCGAGAACATGCGTCAACCAGTTAAAAACTGTTTCGCGCACGCGATCCGGGGTTGGGCGCAATCCTTCACAATCGATCACTGCCAATGGCGTACGTTTCCATTGCCCGCCAATAATGCGTACCTGACACGGTTGCGCTGGTCGCTGGTGATAAAGGGTCGCAGTTTTTTTACTTTGCTTCATTTGCTTTCTTCACTGATGGGATTGCAAGCCGTCTTGAATTTGATAGGCATTGCTCTGATAGAATGCCGGGATTGTACCTTGCGAATAATTCCTGTGCGGCGCGCCATAGCGGTCGCTGCATTACCCGTATTTGAACGCCTTTTTGAACCAGGTCAGTGATGTTTAGTTTTTTTAAGAAAAAATCCAAAGTTGAACCAACTTCGTTGCCTGAATTGCAACACGAAACAGTACCTGCCTCACCTGAGCGCACGCCCGCAGTCCACCTCGCACCAACCTCAGTAAGCAATGAGGAGGTCATCTCCGTAGATACGCCAACAGAAGTACCAAAACGATCATGGCTGGATCGACCAAAGAATAAAGTGCTAGAGCCAGAACCTGCGTCGATCCCATCAATAGAACAATCGTTGCCTGAAGTTATTGCACCGCCACCTGTGAGGGTGTCGATACTGATCGAAAAACCAGTACAGATAGCGCTTCCGAAGGTGACCATTGCACCGATTCCATTCGTTACATCAGTTGCACAAGAATATGTGCCCCCCCCTGTTCTTGCTATCGAAGAATTCGAGGAAGAGATTTTCATCCCGTCGGCAGTTGCTGTTGAGAAAAAACGCTCATGGCTAACGCGTCTAAAAACCGGATTATCGAAAACTTCGACAAATTTGACCACGTTATTCATCGCTGCAAAAATCGACAATGAATTGTATGAGGAACTGGAATCTGCGCTATTAGTCTCAGACGCTGGTGCCGAAGCGACCCAATACTTGCTAAATGCTCTTAAAAAGAAAGTCAAGGATGAACGCCTGCTCGAGGCGCAGGAGGTAAAGACCGCGCTACGCTCATTACTAATAACGTTGCTAACACCAATGCAAAAACCGATGGCAGTCGGCAAACACCAACCCTTGGTGATGATGATTGCGGGTGTCAATGGCGCAGGAAAAACCACTACCATAGGCAAGCTTGCCAAGCATTTGCAAGCGCACAAGCAATCGGTCTTACTGGCGGCGGGCGACACTTTCCGCGCCGCTGCCCGTGAGCAGCTGATGATTTGGGGCGAGCGCAATAATGTTAGCGTCATCGCGCAAGAATCTGGCGATCCTGCCGCAGTGGCTTTCGACGCAGTCCATTCAGCGCAGGCACGAGGGACCAATGTTGTCATGGTGGATACCGCTGGTCGCCTGCCAACACAGCTGCATCTGATGGATGAACTGAAAAAAGTTAAACGCGTAATCGCCAAAGGCATGGCTTCGGCCCCGCATGAAATCCTATTAGTAATCGATGGCAATACCGGGCAGAACGCCCTGGCGCAAGTCAAAGCCTTCGACGATGCGCTCGGCCTGACCGGTCTGGTCATCACCAAACTGGACGGCACCGCAAAAGGCGGCATATTGGCGGCAATTGCCATTAACCGCGCAATCCCAGTGTATTTTATAGGCGTAGGCGAACAAATAGAAGACTTGCAACCGTTTGATGCTACCGACTTTGTTGATGCGTTGCTACAATGAGCACAATCTGATAATGCATTTACACCTATGTATTTAAGTCTACACCTGTAATATTAAACGATGATTAAATTCAACCAGGTCTCAAAACAGTATCAACGTGACAATTTTGTGTTGCGCGATATTACGCTCACTGTCAACAAAGGTGATCTGATTTTTTTGGCAGGGCCAAGCGGCGCAGGCAAATCGACCCTGTTAAAAATGATCGGTGCAATTGAGCGCCCAAGCAGCGGCACACTCACCGTCAGCGGTCAAAACGTGGGCAAGCTGAAGGCTTCCGGCATACCTTACCTACGACGCAATCTTGGTCTAATTTTTCAGGAACAAAGGCTACTCTCGGATCACACTGTTTTGACGAATGTGATGTTGCCATTGCTGGTCACGGGGTCAATGCAGATTGGGGCCGAAATCCGTGCCCGTGCTGCGCTCGACAAAGTGGGTCTGATTGATAAAGTAACGTCGTTTCCCCCGACCTTGTCAGGCGGCGAACAGCAGCGCGTGGCAATTGCCCGTGCCATTGTCAACCGGCCACAAATAATCTTGGCAGACGAACCCACGGCAAATTTAGACCGCGACAATGCAAACTATATTTTAAATGTGCTAAAGTCGTTTCACGCCGCCGGTGTGACTTGCTTGATTTCAACCCATGATGAACAGTTTTTGCATAGCGCCAACCACGTTATTTTTCTCGATCAAGGACAAATCGTCGATCGTTGGCAAAATGCCGCATTGCGAGGTAACCAATGAAGAGGTGGCTACGACAACATATTTCCGCAATAGTCGATGCCTTTACCCATTTAGGTCAAGCGCCCGGCAACTTTATCTTGAATGTATTGGTGGTAGCGATTGCATTGGCGTTGCCATTTGCCGGTCTGACGATTTTAGAAAACATTCGCCCGGTATCGGAGCAGTTGGCAGTCCAACCGGAAATCAGTGTGTTCGCCATAATCGACACACCACGCGAAAAGACTATAGCACTTGCATCACCAATCCGCACGATCCTGCTAAAGTATGACAAAAAAGCCAAGATGCGTTTTGTCTCGCGTGAGCAAGCGCTGGATGATTTAAAAGACAAAACCGGTCTGGCCGACGCGTTGACCGCGCTCGGCCAAAACCCATTGCCGGACGCCTACGTATTACAACTTTCAGGATTCAAGAATTTAGCCGATGCGAATCAAATTGACACGATTACCGCGCAACTAAAAGCACTGGCCGACGTAGATAAAGTGCAGGCTGATTCAAACTGGGTAAAACGATTGGCCGCCTTGCTACATATTATGCGGCTGGTGTTACTATTTCTGGCAATAACGCTGGCAGTGGTGGTGGTGGTGGTAGTGTTCAATACGGTACGCTTACAAGTTCTTACCCAACGTGAAGAAATCGCTGTCGCCAAGCTAGTTGGCGCTACTAACACCTTCATTCACCGACCATTTTATTATTCCGGCGTACTACTCGGCTTAAGCGCTGGAGGAGTCGCACTGGGCTGTGTCGCACTGGTTTTACAACCACTGAATAACGCCATTGCAGAATTTTCCCAATTGTATGCTTCTGAATTTTTATTACTACCGCTGGACCTGAGCTTCATGCTCACGCTACTAGTCATCAGCGCAGGCTTGGGATTGATCGGTGCAGTGTTGTCAGTACGACATTATTTGGCACAGCTGGCCTAAACACCTGTGCTGGCGACATTGCCGCCACAATAACCCCTGATTTTACCGAAGGTAAAGTTATATTCTAATAACGTGAGTCTGGTCACCACATGTTAACCGGTGTGCTGTGCGCTTTAGGTGCCGGACTAGTTATTTATCACACCACTCCTAATCTATGACTATCCCGGCATTATGCTGTCATTTGGCCGATGCACCATTACCCGACATGATTATCGGCACTTTGCCATTGGTTATTTCGGTATGCTCGAATTGGGGTCCCCTATTTGTGATGCCGATATTGTAGCATGGCGGCTATTACTGCCTTCCATATTGATTATTTTAATCGATGTGTTGTGTGTCAATATTGGGGAACTAGCGCACATGAAAATTACTAGGGAACAACAATGCTCTTTGTCCGATTATGTGTTGGGTTGCGCAATGGCGATTGCTGGTGTGGTCACCTGGACCTGGTATACGATTGTCAACTCCCGCTATCTGAAAGCCAATCCGCAGATCAGCTCAACCACGTGGGCCTCCGCACAGGGTTTAGCAACTTTACCGCTGGCGCTGATTGGTTCCATTGGTTATTTCGTCTATCTGAATTATCCCGAGTGCCTATTCGTTTTCGTTCTGGCCCCGTCCAACGGTGTTTATCGGCCTGATGCTGTTAATAAGCTCATGCTCATCATGGTTGGGGCCGCTCTTTTGGAATAAAGCCAGTCAACATTTGCCGACTACGCTGCTGGCGCAATTAATCATTTTTGAAACGTTGGCGGCGCCATTATATGCGTTCATACTTCATAGCACAGCCCCAAGCCCGGTGGTAGTAGCGGGAATCATGCTATTAGGGATAGAAGTAATTTTGGGTGTTCGTACCTTTCAGCACCAGATTCCATAAAGGCTGCTTCTATTTTACAGTTACTTGCGCTATCATGCTGAAAATGGCGCCCAAACGTGCGCTAGTTCCGTCTAGCCGCGTTACGCTGCTGTGCGTAAGTGCTGCATTTTTACTCGCTGCATACTCACCAACATTCAATTGGCGTCAAGTATAGGACAACGATGCCTCCTTCAGCGTATTACTACCAGCCAAACCTTGCATACTTTCACGTGAAGTTGATTTGAACGGAATAAAACTCGCGATGAACATGACCGCCACCGAAATAGATGACACTTTATTCGCTATCGGCAGCGCCAAAATAATTGATACCGGTCAGGCAAGTGCTGCACTTCAGGCAATAAAAACGATGCTGGTAAAAAACATCAACGGCACTGTTACCTCCGAAACAGCCAATGTGGTTACCGGTGGTTCCCAAATGATGGCACTGGGAGCCGCAGATACAGCTGAAAATGGTCACCAACCGAAGATGCTATTTGCGCATTTATATAGCTAAAGAAAATACATTTACCAAGTCATCGTGATTGGCACACAAAAAACATCTCGCGCGAGAACGTCGACACGTTTATGGAGCCATTCAAAGCCAGCTAACAATCATCTTTACTTGCCCACATTTTTACTTTTAACGTAGAAAAACAGCGCAGTTTTTTGAAGCAATATTGATATACCTTGATAGGACTGTAATGAAAAGTTAAAATAGTACGTTTCAAGCTGACAAATAGTTATTTTAAGAAATGTATTTTCTTACCAACAATAATATATGTTGGGGCTTTATGTTAATTATCTTTAAATGCAAAGCATCTCCTGACGTTGTCATGTATGAGCCGCATATCCGACGCATTCTCGGATTACTCCACAAACAACTAAAAATTGGTGTAATCACCGCAGCCGAAACCGGTTTCGCAATCGCGTTGCTACAAGGTGAAATCGCTAAAACAGCAGCTCATGAGAAACCAGCCGAAGTCGAACGGGATATTGTCGCCCATAATAGCGAAAATGGTGACGATCATCACCCTGAAGTCATTGAACGCGTTCCTTACGCTGTGCGCGTCCGCCCGCTACTAGAAATGTTAATTGCAGCCAACAAGGCTGGGAATGACGTTCTTTGGGGAATTTAAGCATAATACAAGGTCTATCGCGCTCAATCAGTGATAAAGCATTAAGAAGCAACCGACTTGTCATACAAACAAAATTATAATGGGCCGGTTGTTGTAAATAGCACCAACGTGAAGCACGTTCAGCAGACTTGCTTTGTAGACACTTCTATAGGTTGGAGGCGAAGAAGTAACGAACCTAAACTCGGTCAAGTAGGAAAGCAGCCCCAATAAAGGCATTACAACGCCGCACAGCGAGACCAATTCCCAACCACCGTAAGCTTAAGCCCAGCCTCCGAGTCCATATCCAACAGCACCACCGGCAAAAAATATTGCCATATATAAGCCATTTAAGCGGCTCCGTACCTCACCTCCGAGCGAAAAGATGGCAAGCTGCCTAAGTACCAAATTCCCTGACAAACCCCATATCCAGCACCAAAGCCACCAGTACTAGCAGGCCGAGAGAAAAGTGCGACCCGGATGCGCCGAGGTAGGCCACCGAATAAAAAATCAATGCCAACAGCAGGGAAAATATGGTCGCTGGTCGCGTCAAACCACGGTCCGCCAACCGCCCCGTGACTGGCGCAGCAACCGCGCCCATCACGCCGGCTAGCGGAAATAAATCAATGCCGGTCTGCGACAAATTAAACTTCGGACCAGTCAGCAGCAATGGTACAACGGTCCAGAACAGGCTGAAGGC